>CAZZHJ010000114.1:0-7232 GCA_964653815.1 uncultured Lachnospiraceae bacterium | reverse complement strand
TACCTGGCCAGTTTATCAATATTTCATTGCCGATCAGCACTTCCGTATCCAGCTGATAACCATTTAAGTACGGACAGTCATCGGCATCGGCAGGATTTTCAATCTGTTCTGTCCCGATTGCTTCATCTATACAAATATCAACGGTAATATCCACAGGGGCAAGACAGCGGTCACACCTTGTCCGAAACTGCAGGCTGCCTTTTCCGGTTACGCCCATCTCGCCTTTTCCCTGATTGCTTAAGGTCAATACTATGGGACCGTTTTTCAGTACCTTGAATTGTCCCTGATCCGATTTGAAGAAACCGGACTCATAAACAACAGAGATTTCTTCTGTTTTACCTTCATTTGATAAGATGTCTGTCAGGTTCAGTAACATTTCATACTCCTATCCACACTCAAACGATTATACATAACTTGGGGGTATTTGTCAATAATCATGTTTCTTTTTCTGGCTTTTTTATGAAAAAGGCTTTTCTGGTTACATTTTTGTCCTGTTGTGATATACTCATGCTATATTATTTTTTATTTTGGAGAACATTTTTATGACAAATTTTAAGTTCGGACAATCCAAGACCATCCGTTTGCTGCTTCCCTTAGCGGCGCTGATTTTATATATTTTTCACAGCCTCATTCTTCGCAATCAGGTTCACAATATTTTTTCTCAGGACATCATGTGGGGGAAAACACAGATTGCCGCCATAGCCTTATCCATGGTTTTCGGCTTTTTTGTCTATCTGTGTATTTTGGCTGCATTCTATTTGCTTTATACCAAAAATCAGACATTTTTGAAACTGACAAAGGAATTTCTTATTTATTTTATCCCTCTGATGCTTTTGCTGTTATGCACATGGCCTGGCATTTTCAAGGGCGATGAATTTTATGTTCTGCAGGCTGTACGCAGTCTGACTTTTTCTCCCGCCCAGACGGGAATTACCAGCCTGTTCTACATCGCCTGCCTCAGGTTTTTCCCCTCTATGGCAACTATTTCCTTTTTTCAGATTACCATAATCTGCTGTATTTATGCTTATATTTTTTCCATGCTCAAATCAGTTTATCCCGGACGCAGACTAATTCTCTGCCGTCTGGGATGCTTTTTCCTGCCTGTTTTAGACGGTAATCTCTTTACACTACGCGCTACTTTAGTGGGCTGGATTTTCCTTCTCATTATGTGCATATGCTTTTGCAGCTGGAAAAAACAGCTTCTGACAACCAAACAGCTCATCACCGTTTCCCTTCTCTGCGGTCTAACTATCGCATGGAGAAGCGAATACATCTATCTGCTATTGTTTATCCCTCTTGCCATGAAATTTATATACAAAAAGAATCTGAAACAAGTCTTCCTATGTTTTCTCATCATACTTGTTTCCTTCCAGATATTTAACATTCCCAACAAAATTGCCTTAAACGGAAGCAACAAATACCCTATTTCTCTTGTTATCAATCCTTTGGGAAATATTTTTGCCCAGGAAGAAATCCGTGGTGAAACCGCCTATGAAGACATTATGACCATCAACGAATTAATTGACGTACAGGCGCTCCGCATCCACCCATCCGTCCGCAACATCAGCCAGTACTGGAACATTCCCGACGTGCTTCCCGAAGAACAGCTGAAGGAATTTATGGGGGCATCCATGCGCTTGATTTTCAACAACTTCGACCATTTCCTCTATTACCGCTGGCTCACCTTCATGCACACCAACGGCATGGTTCCCGACGAAATCAACCATCCCACCGCTCCCACCTCGGAGACGGTTTATACCCTTATCTATTACGGCGAAGACTACAAAAACAGCTATTATTTCATGCGCCCTCTTTTCGGCGAAACAACCAGAAATACCGTTATCAATATTCTCTCCTGCCGCAATTACAAGGAAGGCAACACAAAAACCAATTTCCTCTACCCCGTTTTTTACAACTGCCTTCCCACCTTCATCATTGCGCTCTCCCTCATGATATTCTGTCTCATTAAAAAGAAGAGCGTCCCCGCCTTTATCCTATTCCTGACAGGCGCCCAGGTAGCTCTCATCTTCCTGACCGCTCCCGCCATGTTCTTCATGTACTACTACTGTTTCTATCTGTCCGGCTACTTCCTATCTGCTGTCACTCTATTAGAATTACGTACAAAAGAAGCGTAGCACGATCAGTCCCCCAAAAACCGTTTCGCAGTTTTTAACTCTAAAACTTCCGACCGCTTAAGACCCGTCAGAAGAAGGCTATATAGGGAAATATAAAAAATCTTTCTGGTTTTTATCCTACTATTGCAAATCGGCAATTTTTCTTACAGTCCGCCCACAACCCAAGGGGTAACAGCCCCGGACGGGCTGTTAAGCGTCTCTGCGGCACGGATGCCGCATTGACGCGTCCCCGACGCCCCTCCGACACCCATGCCGGACTGTTAGAAAAATCCGATTTACAATACCCGATAAAAACCAGAAAGATTTTTTATATTTCCCTATATCGCCATCTTCTGACGTCCTTTTTAAACCAACTGCGCCTGCACCGCCGTCAATGCCACAACGCCCACGATATCCTCCCATGAACATCCTCTCGACAAATCATTTACCGGCTTTGCAATTCCCTGCAGCATAGGTCCATACGCCTCCGCCTTACCAAGTCTCTGCACCAGTTTATAAGAAATATTTCCACAGTCCAGATTCGGGAACACCAGCACATTTGCCTTACCGGCCACTTCACTTCCCGGTGCCTTGGACTTTGCAATATGCGGCACTAACGCTGCATCCGCCTGCAGTTCCCCATCCACACAAAGGTTGGGATAAGTCTCTTTGGCTATCCTGGTAGCTTCAACCACCTTATCTACCAATGCATGCTTTGCGCTCCCCTTCGTAGAATGGGAAAGCATGGCAATAATAGGCTTTGCCCCTACAAGGCTCTTAAAGCTCTTTGCCGAAGTCTCTGCAATATCTGCCAGTTCCACTGCCGTAGGGTCCTGATTCAATCCGCAGTCTGCAAACAGGAATGTTCCATTTTCACCATATTTGCAGTCGGGAACATCCAGAATAAAGAAACCGGAAACCAGCTTCACTCCCGGCGCTGTTTTTAAAATCTGTAAAGCAGGCCTTAAAGTATCAGCAGTCGCATGGCACGCTCCTGCCACCATACCGTCTGCATGGTTTGCCTTAACCATGATTACCCCGAAGGTCAGATAATCCGTTTTTAAAATCTCCACTGCCTTTTCCGGCGTCATCCCCTTGGCTTTTCTCGTTTCATATAATAATTGTGCATATTCGTCAAATTTCTCATATTTCTCTGGATCGATAACTTTAACCCCGTCCAGCTCCACCTCCAGCCAGCGGGCACCATCCATTATTTTTTCTTCATTGCCAATCATGATGATATCTGCAATTTTTTCTTCTACAATATGTGCTGCCGCAATCAAAGTCCGCTTATCGTTTGTCTCCGGCAACACAATCGTCTTACGGTCAGCTTTGGCTTTTTCCTTAATTAAATCTATGTATGACATACACACATTCTCCTTTCACAATATCTTCCAATATTATAATCTATTTCCGGAATAATCACAAGGTTTTGAATTTTTTATGAACATTTCAACTTTTAGTTGTTGGAACGTCGAAAACATGTTATCTTTAATTTGTTATGGAAGTCAACCCAAACACTGATTGGAGAATTTATTTATGAAAATAACAGGTATTATTGCGGAATACAATCCCTTTCATAATGGGCACAGATATCAGATTCAGAAAGCACGACAGATAACCGGAGCAGACTATGTCATTGTTGTTATGACCGGCAACTTCACCCAGAGGGGAACGCCTGCGCTGATTGACAAATATAGCCGTGCCAAAATGGCTCTTATGGGAGGCGCTGATCTAGTTCTGGAGCTCCCAGTTTGCTATGCAACAGGAAGCGCTGAATATTTTGCATCCGGCGCCATTGCCCTGCTCAATCAGTTAGGCTGTGTGGACTCTATCTGCTTCGGAAGCGAATGCGGCGATATTGTTCCTCTCAAAAATGTTGCCCATGCACTGGTCAACGAAACGGATGATTACAAAAAAATCCTGAAATCCAAGCTCAAAAACGGAAGCACCTATCCGGTTGCCAGAAATGCTGCTTTGGCAGAAACCATGGATGGCTTCATTCCTTATGATATGGTTCTGGGATTTCCCAACAATATTTTGGGAATCGAATACATAAAAGCGCTGATCAGACAGAACAGTTCCATCGAACCCTTCACCAACCAGAGAATCGGTTCGGATTATCATTCTTACAGACTTGCGGAAGCTTTTAGCTCTGCCATTTCCATAAGACAGTCCCTTTTTATGAAAGATGACTTAGAACTGGTACGTTCTCAGCTCCCCTCTGCAACCTATCAGGTTATGGAAGAGAATTTTCATAAGACTTTTCCCGTCTTTGACGCAGATTTCTCATCCATGTTGAAATTCAAACTTCTGCTTGAACGGGAAAAAGGATTTACTGAGTATATGGATGTGACAAAAGCGATTTCCGACAAACTGGTCCGCAACACTTTTAAAATGCAAGGATTTGATGAATTTTGCGATCTGTTAAAGACAAAAGATGTGACCTACGTCCGAATCAGCCGCTGTCTTTCCCATATCCTGTTGAATATTTATGCGGAAGAAGTAGCGCAATATATGGACTCAAACATTGTTTTTTATGCCAGGGCTCTGGGCCTTAATGAAAACGCTGCTCCTCTTTCAAGGGCAATTAAGAAAAACTCTTCCATTCCCCTGATCACAAAAACAACTTCTGCTCCTGCCAATCTGTATCCTCTCGGCAGAAAACAGTTTGAGCATGATGTTCATGCGGCACATATATATGAATGCATCGCAGGTACTAAATACCATGCAGGCATGCGGGATGAATATCGAAGACAAATAGTCAAAATACAATAATGGTTATTTCTATAAAAAGATAAAGACGTGTCTGTTAATCCAGACACGTCTTTTCAAATTCCTCTGCCGGCATGGGCTTTGCATAATAATAACCCTGTACCATATCACACTTCATAGATTTTAACATAGAAATATGCTTTTCTTTTTCCACACCCTCGGCAATAACATAAAGATTGATCTTCTTTGCCAGGTCCACAATGGAGCTCATAATATTTTCATTTTTTTTCTGTTCTCCCTTATTCTGCAGGAACTTCATATCAAGCTTCAAAATATCGATTGGAAGCTCCGCAAGCATATTCAGAGAGGAATAACCGCTGCCGAAATCATCCATTTCAATAATAAATCCCTGCTTTTTCAACTGTTCCACAATAAAAATCAATTGCTCGGGATTTTCCGTATAGGCGCTTTCCGTAATCTCCAGGTGAAGAATTTCCGGCGGTATCCCATATCGCTCTACCATGCCTCTTAAAATTTCCGGAAGATTCTGTTTATAAATATCCTTTCTGGATACATTAACAGATAGGGAAATCCATCTGCCATATTTCTCCCGCCACTTTGCAATATATTCACAGCTCTTACGCCATACATACATATCCAATTCTGTAATAAAACCATTCTTCTCAAAAATTGGAATAAACTCTGCGGGGGACATAAAGCCTTTGATGGGATGATGCCATCTCACAAGGGCTTCCGCACCTGTCATCTTTTCTGTTACCAGATTATATTTGGGCTGAAAATATACATCAAACTGCTCTTCCTTCAGGGCATGAACCATATCATCCCCTATCTGCTGTTCTCTAAGCAGCTTCTCCCGAATAGAATCATCATAATATGCCACATCTTTTTCATAACGGCCTTTTGCCGCTTTTACCGCAATAAATGCCCTGTCGCACATACTGTTTACCGAAACAGTAATATCATGAATCTGATATACGCCAATCTTAACATGGACCTTCATATCAAGAGGATAATCTTCCATATGACGATTGATATTATCAACCATTTTAGGGGCGTAATCTTTACCGTGTTCACAGAAGATCAAAAACTGATCCGCATAAACCCTGGCGCAGATTCCGTTACATTCATCGGATTCATCTACGATCCTTCTGGCTACAAATTTTAACAACCGGTCGCCTTCATCTACTCCGTATGTATCGTTAAACAATTTAAAATGCTCAATATCCAAGGCAATGACGTCAAATAGAATATCCGGTCTGGTCTTCAGCACTTCGTCCATTTTATGGCGAAATCCTTCTTTGCTGTAGAGCCCTGTAAGATTATCCTTTTCCATCATGCCCACAGCTGTTGCATTTTCATGCATCTGAATCAAATTGTGAAGCCGTTTCTTCAAAATCTCGGCATTATAAGGCTTGGAGATAAAATCACTTGCCCCCATATTCAATGCCTTTAATTCATATTCCTCTTCAAATACCTGACTGGTTACCAAAACAGGAATCGTGGATAAATGCGGGGTTTTCTGCATAACCTTCATAACCTCATAGCCATCCATAACCGGCATCAGAATATCCAGAAGAACCGCTGAAAACTTTTCTCCGTCCTCAAGCAGAATATTCAGCGCTTCCAGGCCATTGTCCGCACAGACAATTTCATAATTCGGCTTTAATATATCCTGCAGCATCTCCTGATTTAATTTTTGGTCTTCTACAATCAAAACTTCTCTTCTCGTTTTCACCATAAAATCATCCAAACCTTTACTTATCACTCTACAACAACACACCTTAGTAACTTTTATTATAGCTGCTTGCTTGTTTTTTTTCAACAAATTATCGCCAAAACTATTGATTTAACGGCTTTTTAACGGTTTTTTTTATCATTTTTCTCCTTATACATATAAGAATCAGCTTCTCCTATGAGCATATCAATATCCATACACCCTGTGGGGGAATACGCCGTACCGATACTTGCCGAAACATTTTTGAAATGCTCATCCGCTGCAAAGGCGCTGTCAAGCTGTTCCTGAATCCATTTTCTTTTTTGCTCTGCGGCTTCTTTTGAGCCCTCGCCAATCTGCACTACCAGGAATTCATCTCCACCCATTCGGGCAACCATATCATCCGGCGCACATTCTTTCAGAATCTGTGTAGTAGCAAGCAGCAGCCTGTCTCCCTCCTGGTGTCCATACTGGTCGTTAACAGGTTTAAAATTATCTAAATCCAGATAGTATACCGTCAGAGGCTGGTCTCCTTCCCTCTCCACATATTGGTAAATATATCTCCGGTTATAAAGCCCTGTCAGGAAATCTGTATTGGCATTATTCAAAATCCTATGGGGACCGGCGGCGGGGAACTGCCAGTTGCCATCGTAGATTACCTCGAGGAT
>CAZZHJ010000113.1:0-7308 GCA_964653815.1 uncultured Lachnospiraceae bacterium | reverse complement strand
TGGTGGATAAAATCCATGAAATCGGCATTGAATGGCTGAATATCTTTGCGGTAGACAATGTATTACAGAAAATTGCTGACCCTGTTTTTATAGGGGCTTCTATTGAAAGAGCCGTGGAAGTGGGTGCAAAGGTGGTACGTAAGGCAACGCCCGATGAAAAGGTAGGGGTTATGTGCTTAGATGATGGCAGACCTTCTATTGTGGAGTATTATGAGCTGAATGAGCAGATGCGTGACGAGCGCAATGAGAAAGGCGAATATGCTTACAACTTCGGAGTTATCCTAAACTACCTGTTTTCCGTATCCGCACTGGAACGCATTATGTCCCGCAAGCTGTCTCTTCATATTGTGGAAAAGAAAATAAACTGTCTGGATGAAAAGGGAAATGAGATAAAGCCCCAGGAACCAAACGGCTATAAGTTTGAACAGCTGGTGCTGGATATGATTCATGAGCTGGAAAGCTGTCTGCCTTTTGAAGTAGTCAGAGAAAAAGAGTTCGCTCCCATCAAAAACGCTACCGGTGTGGACAGCGTTGAGACGGCAAGAGAACTCTTAAAGAAAAACGGTATAGCATTATAATCAAATGACATATTGATACATGAAGATAAAGTGGCAGAAGCTTCCTGCCATAATAAACAGATGGAAGATTTCGTGAGAACCGAAATGCTCATGCTTTGCATTGAAGACCTTTAGTTTCAATGCGTAAATGACACCGCCGATGGTATACAAAAGTCCGCCGCTCAAAAGCCACCAGAAGGCCTGCACCGATAATGTATGGATAATGGGTTTGATGGCGCTGATGCAAATCCAGCCCATTCCGATATAAAGGATAGAGGAAAACCATTTAGGGCAGGTAATCCAGAGAGCCTTGATCAGGATTCCAAAGAGGGCTACGCCCCATACGGCCAGCAGCATACGGTAGCCGGTGTGATGGTCTAAAACCAGCAGGCAGACGGGAGTATAGGAGCCGGCAATCATGATAAAAATCATCATATGGTCAATTTTCCTGAAGACTTTTATAATGTGCGGCGCTACATTCAAAGAATGATAAGTGGCGCTGGCCCCATACAGTAAAACCATACTGCCGATAAAAACGAACATAGCAATGGTATAGATAATGCCGTATTCGGAAGCTTTTATTAATAAGGGTGCAGCGCTTCCCATAGCGAGAATCATAGCAACGAAATGGGTAATGGCGCTTCCCGGTTCCCGGATAGATATATGCATAACACAACCTCCTCAATAATTCGACAAGTAGTTTTTAAAACTACATATTGATATTATGATGTTACAACATATTATTTGCGATGTCAATTGTTTTATGCATAAAAATTCCATTCCGCGTTAATCTTCTTCGATAACTTGTATTTCAAGATAATCGAAAGGGATTTCTTCTATAAAATTATCCTGATAAAAGCGTGCCTTATCATGGCGCTTAAATTCCGAAATTGTTTTATCCAGCCAAATGGGTTTGCCCAGATCGAATTCATAACAGATTGTTTCCAGTCCACGGAATACTTTATGGGTTCTTGTATCATCGCTTTCTTCGGCAAATACGGTATCTTTTAACAGGTGGTTGTCCTTCCAGAGTTTACCCCATAAACGAAACATTTGAGCTCCTTTCTGTGCAAAATGCACATGGATGATTATGTGGGATATTATAACAGAGGTTTTCTGCAGGGACAATAACGGGCTGAAAATGAAAAAATGATAAAATTTATGTCACATTTGTGCATAATGGAAAGAAATATGGTAAAATGTTTTTGAATATATGACAACAGAGGTGAGACTTTTGGAATATGGCATGGAAAGAAATAATGAAGTGGAAACCTGGGAAGAAGTTGTACTTATATATAATTCAGCATTAAAAGAAGTCGGAACCAAGCTGGAAATTTTAAATGATGAATTTCAGCATATGCATCAATATAATCCCATTGAGCATATTAAGTCCCGGTTGAAGACACCCCAGAGTATTGTAAAAAAACTTAAGAAAAATAATTATGAATCTACCATTGAGAATATGGTAAAGTATGTCAATGATATTGCTGGTATCAGGGTTATCTGTTCTTTTATTTCCGATATTTACAGAATAGCGGAAATGCTTATTAAGCAGAAGGATATCAGGGTGATTTCCGTAAAGGATTATATCCAGAATCCAAAGCCCAGTGGATACAAAAGCTATCATCTGATTGTTACGATACCCATATTTCTTTCGGACCGGATTGTGGATGCCAAGGTGGAAATTCAAATTCGTACTGTAGCAATGGATTTTTGGGCCAGCCTGGAGCATAAGATTCATTACAAGTTTGAGGGGAATGTTCCGCTGCATATTAAGCAGGAGCTTGTTGAGTGCGCTAATATGAGTTCAGACTTGGACTCCAAAATGCTTGCGCTTAATAAAGAAGTACAAAAACTGGCAAATGCAAATGAGGAAGACAAAAATGATCCTGAGGAGTCTTTGTATGGGTAAAAGGCTGTAACCAAATTGAGAGAAAAAGTGCTTTGAAGATATCCTGTGATGATAAGAAAGAGTTGTCATTACGGGATATTTTTGATAATAAATGAGGAGTGCCCAGGCACCTCGCGGCACCTGGGCTATTATGAAAAAATTTATCTATGTCTGTAATGTTAACAACATTACGTAGTTCGTATTTGATAAAATAATCATAAGATATAAATATGAATAAAATATGAACAAGCCATGAAAAAATAGTTAATATTAACAAGACAGCAAATAAATAGAAGAAAAAAATGTACAATTTAGACAAAAACAAGCTGTTTTCTTGTCGAAAAGCCGGAGGTTGTAAAAGAAAATAATACATGATAAAATAAAATGATACATTCAGGACGGTTTTTTAGATGTACAAAGTGTATGGAGGGTATTTTCAGTGGACAATTTTATGGATAAACTGGCAAAAAGATTTAATGCTGGTGAAATGATAAAAGCCAATGCCCAGGCGGAAGCAAGAGAGATGCGAATGATGCAGGAGCGTGCCGCAGAATATGAGCGGATGATGCAGGAAATGCGTCGCCTGAATCTGAAGAATGTGGAGCTGACGGAGCAGGTTCAGCAATTGATCCAATGCGGCATTGAACAGTTTGAGGGATATAGCAGCGGCGAAGAGATACTCGGAAATAAGATTGCCCGTGCCGCAGTTATGATGAAGGATTCTTCTGAAAGCGTAAGGGATGAAATAGACAATATTGTAAATGATAATATGAGGCAGATTCAGCTGGAGCTTCAAAATACTTTGCAGCTGTTGGAAGAACGCCTTAGCGACAACAGCGATTTGGATGGAGCTTTTGAGCGGCTTGAAACAGTTGTTTCGGCAGGAAGATATGCTGCGGACGATAGATTCAGTGAAGTATCAGGCCTGATTATGCGCGCTGATGAAAATATACGTGAGATTTCAGGACTGATCGGGCGTACAGATGAAAGTGTGCGCGAGATTTCGGGAATGCTCGGACAAACGGATGAAAGCGTGCGTGGAATTTCAGGGCTGATTGGACGTACAGATGAAAATGTGCGTGAGATTTCAGGACTGATTGGACGTACAGATGAGAGTGTGCGCGAGATTTCAGGAATGGTGGAGCGTACAGATGAAAGTGTGCGTGAAGTTTCAGGATTAATCGGACATACAGATGAGACTATACGGGAAGTTGCCGGAGCCATTGAGCAGTTGGATGCCTCTATGACTTCCCTGAGGGAAATCCTTGTTGCCACCCGTATCAGTGTGGAAGAAGGACAGAAGCGTCTGGAAGAGCATGTGCATAAAGAAAATGTCCGCGTTTACCGCAATGTACAGGCTGTTATTGTTGAGGAGATGAGCAAAAAGGCAAGAGATGTGGGCACAAGTCTGGACTATCTGGAGAGCAATGAGAAAAAGAACAAAGGGATGAAGTCACTGGTGCTTCTTACCCTGCTTATCGCCCTTGCATCTTTGGGGATTCAGGTTGCACAGATATTACAACTGTTTTAGTCAGCTATAGGAGTGCGGTATGGGAAAAGTATCTTTCAAGCCGGGGAATATGTTATATCCCCTTCCGGCAGTACTAGTAACGGTAACAGACGGGCAAGGCAATGATAATGTTTTGACAATTGGATGGACAGGGACAATCTGTTCGGACCCTGCCATGGTTTCTATTTCGGTAAGACCGGAAAGATACTCTTATCATATGCTGGAGAAAACGGGAGAATTTGTTATTAACCTGACTACGAGAGATTTGGCCTTTGCCACGGATTACTGTGGAGTGAAAAGTGGCAGGGATGTGGATAAGTTTAAAGAGATGAATCTGACCAGGCTTCCGGGACAGAAGGTGAAAGCACCTTTGATTGCGGAAAGTCCTGTCAATATAGAGTGCAAGGTTACCCAGAGCATAAAGCTGGGGACCCATGTCATGTTTTTGGCCTCAGTGGAGGCAGTTACGGTAGATGATGCTTATATGGACGAAAATAACACATTTCATTTGAGGAAAGCAGACCCTATTGTTTATTCCCATGGGGAGTATTATACATTGGATGAAATGATTGGCAGATTCGGATACAGCGTCAGAAGAAAGAAGAAACGTTAGACAGATGAAGAAAATCACAAAATATTATTTAGAGTTAAAAATTGCATCTTTAAGAGTCGCAGCCCTGGTAATTTTGGGAGGCCTTCTTTTCTTCCCCTCTTTTCATAAAATTGAAAGCACGGGAGATAATATGTATACCATCCGTTTAAACGGAGAAGAAGTGGGAATGGTCGATAGCAGGGAGACTGCGGAAGAATATTTAAGGCAGGCGCGCACCATACTGACAAAAGAAGCCGGAGGCCTTTTTTTTGTGGAAGCTACATTGGAAACAGAAGGCAAGGAGTTAATGGTAGGCAGAATTGATTCTGAAAATGAAGTGGTGGATAATATGTACCGCATTCTGAAATCCGGCGAGATTATGGACAGAAGCCTTGCTTACACTATTAAGATTAATGAGTTTACGGTTAATATTGAGAGTGCAGAAGGGGTAAAGGAAATTCTTCAGGCAGCTTTAAATAAATATGATCCCGATAATAATTTCCAGGTGGAACTGGTATTGGATCCGGATAGGGAAATCAATGTGCTGACTACGAAGATTACGACCTCTGACGAGCGGATTAGGGGAGAAGTGGAGATGCCCATGGCCGGCACCGAAAAGGTATATTACGAAATAGAGAGAAATTCCAATGTCAGCATTCAGATGGGATTTGACGATTTTGAATACGGTTTGGTGGACCTGTATTTTGGAGATGAAATAGAGGTAATAGAAACTTATCTGGCTCCCAGTGAATTGACAGATGTTGCATCTGCCAAGGAGATTCTGACAAAGGACCAGGAGAAAAATACCATATATGAAGTACAGTCGGGAGATACGCTTTCAGAGATTTCGCTGAAGACAGAGATTCCTTTAGACAGGATTATAGAGATGAATGAAACTCTGGAGGATGAGAATTCTACTATCCGTGTAGGGGACGAGCTGATCATTACCATTCCCGAGCCGGAGCTTTCCGTGGGCAGACAGGAAGAAATTTATTATGAAGAGGATTATGATGCGCCCATAGAGTACATTTATAATGATGACTGGTATACAACAGATACAGTAGTAAGGCAGCAGCCTTCGGCAGGGCATAGAAAAGTTGCGGCAGTTGTGACTTATCGGAATAATTCTGTTGCGGATACGGAAATATTAAAAGAGGAGGTTACCATTGCTCCCGTTCCTAAAATTGTGGAAAAGGGTACAAGGATACCGCCTACTTATATCAAGCCTATTTCTGGAGGAAGGCTATCTTCTAATTTTGGACGGAGAAGTGCGCCTACCAGAGGAGCTTCTACCTATCATAAGGGCGTTGACTGGGCTACACCTGTGGGCACTGCCGTAGTTGCTTCCAGCGCCGGAACAGTCGTAAGGGCCGGATGGGGAAGCGGTTATGGATACGTAGTGTATATTAATCATCAGGATGGAAGACAGACCCGTTATGGTCATTTGAGTAAAGTCCTTGTAAAAGTGGGACAGACGGTTTCCCAGGGTGAAAAGATTGCCTTGAGCGGAAATACCGGAAGGAGTACGGGGCCTCACCTTCATTTTGAGATTTTGATTGGAGGAAATCAGGTAAATCCTCTGCAATACCTAAATTAAAGCTAAAAAAATGCAAAAAAATGTACAAATTTAACGATTTTTAAATTGCAAGTTTACAATGAAGCCTTTGGTGGTATATAATAATAAAATGTAGATAGAAATTTTGTGTTTGAGGTGCATTATGGAGCAATATGCAATTATGGGGGGGAACCCTCTGGTGGGCGAAGTTGAAATCGGCGGAGCCAAAAACGCAGCACTTGCAATATTAGCTGCTTCCATTATGACAGATGAAACAGTTATCATAGATAATTTACCCGATGTTAGAGATACGAATGTGTTGATGCAGGCAATGAAGAGTATTGGCACTACAGTAGAGAAAATAGACAGACATAGTATCATGGTGAATGGTTCAACTATTCATGATGTAGTGATTGAAGACGACTATATTAAAAAAATCAGAGCTTCTTATTATTTATTGGGAGCTTTATTGGGAAAATATAAGAGGGCGGAAGTAGCCTTACCCGGTGGGTGCAATATTGGCAGCAGACCTATAGACCAGCATATCAAGGGGTTCAAGGCTTTAGGAGCTGAAGTTAAGATTTCCCATGGTCTGATTGTGGCGGAAGCTGAACATTTAAAAGGAAGCCATATCTATCTGGACGTGGTTTCAGTAGGCGCTACGATTAATATTATGATGGCAGCTGCACTTGCTGAAGGGCAGACCATTATTGAAAATGCGGCAAAAGAGCCCCATGTGGTAGATTTGGCTAACTTCTTGAACAGTATGGGAGCCAATATAAAGGGAGCCGGTACGGATGTAATCCGTATCAAAGGTGTGGACAGGTTGCATAAGACAGAATATTCCGTTATTCCCGATCAGATTGAGGCGGGTACATTTATGCTTGCAGCAGCCGCCACCAAAGGAGATATTACAGTAAAAAATGTAATTCCCAAGCAATTGGAATCCATCAGCGCTAAGCTGCTTGAGATTGGCTGTGAGATTGAAGAATCTGATGATGCGGTAAGAGTTGTTTCTTCCAAACCGCTTTCCCATACGCAGGTAAAGACGCTTCCTTATCCGGGATTTCCTACAGATATGCAGCCACAGATTACAGTGACGCTGGCATTGTCTTCCGGCAGCAGTATTGTTACGGAAAGTATTTTTTAAAATAGGTTTAAATATGTTGATGAACTGACCAGGATGGGTGCAGCTATTAAAGT
>CAZZHJ010000112.1:0-7311 GCA_964653815.1 uncultured Lachnospiraceae bacterium | reverse complement strand
GGCATCAATTCCCTCATTAGTAATATAATCTCCTTTTTCGGAACGTTCCACAGTAACCCTCAAAATGCTTTGCAGATAAATAATGGCATCGGGCTGCAGTTCTTTGATTTTAGCCACAGATTCCTCATAATGCTTGATAAAATAGTCAACGTCCCCAGTTCCCATTTCATTGATTCCAATCATCAGATAAACCTTGGAAAACTGTCTCTCGCTCAAAGCAGTCCCGATATTTTCTTTCCAGTTACCGTCTTTATATCTGCCATCCGGCTCTTCAAAAAGCTTATAAATCGTCAATCCTGAAGACGCATAAAAGGTAGTATTATCAAGACCTGCATAATCATACAGCCCTACTGTACGGGAATCACCGATAAACACTGCATCATCAAAATAGCTTTCATCCACATCCACATAAGTCCATGCCGAACTGTTTCCGCTGACCGTATCCCCATTTTCTAAAAGAGCCTCTTCAACCGGATCATTTGATAAAACACTCCCGTCTGCTCCTTCTCCATCTGCACTTTCTCCCTCTTCAATACCGTTATGGGGAAGGGAATCCCCTATATTATCTACTGTTTCCTCCCAGATATCCTGCATTTCTTGTTCATATTTTCCGGTCATTCCTTCATAGCAGAAAAACAAAATGCCTCCGAGTAACAATAAACAGATAAATCTATAATCTCTGAATCTGCCCACTTATTATCATTGCCTCTCTAAAATACATATCTCTAGAATCTAAATCTCTAAAACCTGAAGTACATAAAAGGATTGTCGCCCATGGTCACAAGATACCATATGCAAAGCCAGAATAATCCTGACAGCAATGCCATCCCCCAAATCCTGTCTTTTCCCTTTTGAAAAAGCTTCTCTCCAAAGGGCGTACACAAAAATGCTCCCATCAGCATGATCAAACCATATCTGCCGCATTTGTCCGCAAACACCCCTTCATTTACATTGATTCCGCCTGTCAGTCCAAACATCCTGCCAAGATATATGAGCAAATCATCGGTTTTGGAAATGGCAAAGCACATCCATGTAACAGGGATTATGATAAGTACATAGAGATGTTTACAGACTGCCGAAAACATGGCAGCTCCCCCTTTGCTTTGAACAGCGCTATCTCCTTTTTTCATCCTAATGCAGGAAATCACATGATCAGCTATTTTCTCCAAAATAATGAAGAAACATAGCACCATGCCCCAAACCAGGAAATTAATACTGCCTCCATGCCATAAGGAAGTCAACACCCATACAATAAGGAGATTTCCAAGAGTCCTGAACATTCCTTTTCTGCTGCCGCCCAAAGGGATATAGACATATCTGGTAAACCATCTTCCCAGTGTCATATGCCATCTCCGGTAAAATTCACGGATGCTTTTTGACATATAAGGCATATTAAAGTTCACCGGAAGATCAAATCCAAGCATTCTCCCCAAGCCGATTGCCATCAGTGAGTATCCGTAAAAATCAAAATAAATCTGCATGGAGTAAGATATAGCGCCCATCCATGCAAGAGGTGTGGAAATGCTGATATATCCGATGGTGGATATCTCATTCCATAGGATAGACAAACGGTCCGCAATCAGCACCTTCATAGCCAGACCCCATACAAAGGTTTTTAATCCTGCATCCATGTCCTTTGACAAAACCTTCGGTGCCTTTAAAGCATCCGACACCTCACTGTAATTGACAATAGGTCCTGCCACAAGCTGTGGAAACATACTAATGTAAGTCCCCAGCTTTAAAAACGATGTTTCCGCCCCTATATCTCCCCGGTATACATCTGCCAGATAAGAGATAATCTGAAAAGTATAAAAGCTAACTCCCAAAGGCAGTGCCCAACTTTCCGGCGCCCATTTAAACAGTGCGAGTATCCCCACATTAAACAGCAATATGGCTATAAAACAAATCCGTCTAGCCGTTTTCTTAAGTTTCCCTTCCGGTGCCAGCATCCTCCCGCAAAAATAATTCAACACCATGGATAAAATCAAAAGCAATATATACTTAGGTTCTCCATAAGCATAAAAAAACAAACTCCCCAAAAACAAAATAACATTTTTACCAGTAGCAGGAGTCATATAATATATCACTAAAAAAATTGGGAGAAAACCCAACAGAAATTCTACACTTGAAAAAACCACACAATCACGCTCTATCTTTTGTTCTTTTCTCTATTATATGCATACTCTAATGTAATCTTCAAGCCATGCAGAGAAAAAAATAAAAAATGTCCGTGGGAGCTTGCTCACTAAGGACATCTTTTATTTTTTTCTCTATAGGGCGCCAGCCCGTATGAATAATTTGGCGCCAGCCAAATTATGAATAGCATGGCGTATCTTAACCGACACCTTCCTAAACCCACACCAAATCGCCGCGCCGCCGGTGCGTTCACTCACAACCATCCTTTTCTTTTCCCTCTACTCCGCCACAATATCCCCAAACCTTCCATCTACCGCCCTGCACAAATCTCCCGGCGCAATCATAATCTGGCATCCAATCTTCCCGCCACTGACATACATCTTCTCCAATCCTTCTGCCCTGTCACTGATAACCGTCCTATACTGTTTCTTCATCCCCACAGCAGTACAACCACCCCTGACATACCCGGTAACCGCCGTAATATCCTTTACATGAATCATGGAAACAGACTTCTCTCCCACTGCCTTTGCAGCCTTTTTCATATCCAACTCCTCCTCAATAGGAAGAACAAAAACAAAATACTGTCCACCTGTTCCGATGGTAACCAAAGTTTTATAAACCAGTTCATGAGGCAGTCCCAGCTTATCCGCAGTCTCTATTCCATCTATAAACTCTCCGCACTCATAAGAACTATGGGTATATGGGATTTTTAATCTGTCCAAAATACGCATAGCATTGGTTTTTACTTCCTTTTGCTTTGCCATTTTCAATACTTCCTTTGCGTTATTGCGATTCCCGCCATTCCTTTTTGTTCATAAGCATGCCGAATATGCCGCCACATACACCGCCCACAATATGGGTCAGCTGGGAAATATTATCCGCAGTAAAAATTCCTGCCACAATCTGTTCACCCAAATATAAAATAACTACTACAATCAGAGTCAATGGAATTGTTCCTTCCTTCACACTGGTTACAGAAGACAAAATAATCATCATAAAAACAATCCCACTTGCCCCTAGCAGCCCGGTAGGAAAAAGCAAGTTGTTAATCAGCCCTGTTATAACCGCTGTTATGAGTATCATTTCAATCAACAATTTACTGCCGTACTTCTCTTCCAGCATAGGTCCTACCAAAAGCAGCATCATCATATTATTGATATAATGGGACAAATTTGCATGTCCCAGCACATGACCAAACAACCTGACATAAGTCAGCAAATTCATAGGTGAAGACCGATAGACACAAAAGAAAGTCCTTGTGGTAAAGTCCTTTGTTAAATACCCCAAAATGAGCACTATAAAGGACAAAAAGACAAAGCTGAGCACTACCGGAGAATTATAATCAATTTTCTTTAGTATTTTCATATTAACGTCCTTTCCTTCCCAAAGAAATTCCTGCATGAATAATCTGAAGCAGCATGGAAAAAGCCAAAATTGGATTGCAGGCCGCAATTCCCTGTTGAAGTATGCTGCATGCCGCAACTTCCATTGCTCCCGCTGTATAGGAGTAATAACGGACTTGCATTGCCATTGTCAAATTAGATATCCAAGGCATCAGTACTATCAAAATGGAAAACACAACCACTGCCACAGTTTCTATATTAGCCCGTATATCATCAACCGCCCGCTGCAATAATATATCAAAAACAATAGCTGCCGCTATCATCACGATACAAATGAACAAATTCGGCACAGGAATCATAAACGGTACTTCGCTCTCCCAGAAAATTCCCTGTGCATTCCTTATGGGCTCCTGTAATACTATTACAAGACCGACTGCCACGGCATAAATGACAGACATAATAAGTGATATGTATAACATTGCTTTCTTCATTTTCTGTTTTCCCTCGTCTCTCCTTTTACATCATTCATTTTTCTGCAATTCTTGAAATGTTATCCTGTTTACAATCCCATTCCATATTTTCTCTTTCTATATTACCAGAGATTTCTCTTATTTGCAAAAAAGAAGTCCGGGGCATGCTGCAGCCGGACTTTTTTATTATATCTATGTTTCCAATGTTAGCTCATAGCAAGGGTTTCATAGAATCCATAATCAAGAATTCCATGAATATGTTTCAGACTACCGGGTACAAGTTCTTGAACCATTAGACAGTCAATATGTGGTAACTGCACTTTCTCGCTGGCATAGATACCGTAATCTGCTGCTGTTTTGAATCCGCGAGACCGATAATTCCGGGGATCCCCCTCTACCAAAACTGCTTTATAACCAAGTTCTCTTGCCTTTTTCAGACCATATTCTATAAGTTCTTTGGAAATATGCTGCCGCTGCAATTCGGTTTTCACGGCGACGGGAGATAGGAGCAATAATTCATCTGAATACTTTCCCTCAAGATGAAATCTGGAAAACATAGCATATCCAATGATTTCATCAACTTCATCGGTCATAATCAGCTCCAATTCTGTAACAAAAAACTTCTTTGCACGGATTTCTTCTACCAATCGCCGAACCAGTTTGCCTTCTTCGGCATTTTCATATTCGGTAAAGACCTTTTCCACCAAATCCAAAGAAGCTGTTTTGTACTGTTTAGAGCAAGATTTAATGATTCGTTCCATTTTGCGCCTCCATTTTTGAAATGTTGATTTATGTGCTATCAAGAATATAGCATATCCATTTATTCACATAAAGCAACTACACAATTACGAAAAAAACAGTAGAAAAGAGCAGCACAGCTTTATGCAGCGTGCTGCTCTAACCTAATCTTTATGTGTTGATAGTATTTTGTATATTCCCTGTGGGGAAATATGATATATTTCCGATAGTTGTTTGACAGATACACCACTTTTATATTTGCGGTATATTTCAAAATTCCTTTCCGCTAACATCGAACGTGAGTCTGTCTTATCTCCCCACTTTTTTCGATTTGCAGTCAACCTGGGAATATAAATGTACTCGCCGTCAACGTAGTCTTGTATTTGCCTTAGCAACTCCGTTGGAAGCAACACTCTACCATTTTTATAGCCCATCGCAGAACCTCCAAATAATAAATTATTTGAAAGGGCATAGACTATTCTGCGTCACGCGTCAGCCTATGCCGTACGCGACACTCTACAATTAATCATATTACGCAAACACATATCCTCCTAATATCAATTTGCAGATAATATCTGCATTTCTATAATAGCACCTGGCTATGAGCTTTTCAATATTCATAGATTATTCTAATTACTCAATTCAATTCCTTGTTTCAGTTTTACAGCGATTCTTTAAAGGCAAATTGTTCAAAAAATATAGGAATAAAAAAAGCGGGAGAAGGCCGAAGCCCTCCCCCTGTAAGTAAAACAAAATTACCCAAACACCGTTTTTACTTTGCAGCTATTGCCGCTTTGATGCTCTCTGTCAGCTGAGGAACGATTTTGTTCAAATCGCCTACAACGCCGTAGTCTGCTACGTCAAAGATAGGAGCATCTTCATCTTTGTTGATCGCAACGATAATATCAGCCTCTTCCATACCTGCTACGTGCTGGATGGCACCGGAAATACCGATTGCAAAATATACATTGGGACGAACGGTCTTACCGGTCTGTCCAACCTGTAAATCTTTCGGTTTCCAGCCTGCGTCAACAACTGCACGGGAGCAGCTTACTGTTCCGCCGAGAGCTGCTGCAAGATCCTCTAAAATCTTGAAGTTCTCAGGGCTTCCTACTCCACGTCCGCCGGATACTAAGATCTTAGCATCCATAATATCAACTGTATCGGAAACTGCTTTTACAACTTCCTTGATGCTTACATATTTGTTGTTGGGAGTGAATCCGGGATTGAACTCTTCCACAACTGCTTTTGCGCCTTTGATAGGCTCGATTTTCTGCATAACGCCGGGACGGACAGTAGCCATCTGAGGGCGGTTGTTCGGGCAGGCAATTGTTGCGATTGTGTTGCCGCCGAATGCAGGACGGGTCATTAACAACTGGTTGTGTTTCTGCTCGTCTTCTTTGCCGGGAACTGCTACTAACGGGAAATCGCCGATTTCCAGTACTGTACAGTCAGCTGTAAGGCCTGTAGCAACCCTTGCGGATACGGTAGGACCTAAATCCCTTCCGATTGCTGTTGCACCTACTAACATGATTTCCGGTTTGTATTTGTCGATAACAGAAGCAAGTGCGTGTGCATAAGGCTCTGTTCTGTATTCCTTTAATTCGGGATCGTCAACTACGATAACCTTATCTGCACCATACTCTGCTAACTGGTCTGCAAGACCCTTAACATCAGAACCGATTAAAACTGCCGTTACATCCGTGTTCAAAGGAGCGGCCAGTTCTTTTGCTTTACCAAGCAACTCAAAAGCAATGCCGCTGATTTCATTATCTACCTGCTGTGCAAAGACATATACACCTTTATATTCTTCTAAATTCATTTTGTTCACCACTTTTCCTTATAATATTAGATAACGTGTTTCTCTTTCAATTTTCCTACGATATAATCTACTGCTTCATCGGGAGAATCAGGAGTTACTTTCTCGCCTGCACCCTTACGAACTTTGTCGGATGCTTTTGCAATCTTAGTAGGAGAACCAGCAAGACCTAAGTTGGAATCCTCTACATCCTTTAAGTCTGCTCTGCCCCATGTGGTAATCTCTGCTTTGCATGCATCAAAGATTCCGCCGGGAGTCATATAACGAGGATCATTTAACTCGGAAAGAGCTGTTACAAGGCAAGGCATTTTTGCCTCCAATACATGGTATCTGTCGTCATACTGACGCTGAACGATAACCTTGTCTCCTTCTACCTTAATATCCTGTGCATA
Organism: uncultured Lachnospiraceae bacterium; assembly: GCA_964653815.1. GTDB lineage: Bacteria > Bacillota > Clostridia > Lachnospirales > Lachnospiraceae > UBA2882. The sequence goes on along the minus strand of CAZZHJ010000112.1, from coordinate 413 downwards.
GGAAATAACCGGTAAACCTAAATGCTCGGCAATCTGGGGACCTACCTGAGCGGTATCTCCGTCGATAGCCTGACGTCCGGTAATGATTAAGTCATATTCCAGATTTCTGATTGCGCCTGCGATAGTTGTGGATGTAGCCCATGTATCTGCACCGCCCAAAACTCTGTCTGTTACAAGCACGCCCTTGTCAGCGCCCATAGCCATTGCTTCACGAAGAACGTCTGCCGCCTTGGGAAGACCCATGGTAAGAACTGTTACTTCTGCGCCGTACTGGTCTTTTAATCTGAGGGCTGCCTCTAAACCTGCTTTGTCATCAGGATTCATAATCGCAAGCATTGCACCTCTGTCCAGCGTTCCATCCGGATTGAACTTAACGCCGCCCTTGGTATCCGGAACCTGTTTAATACAAACGA
>CAZZHJ010000111.1:0-7337 GCA_964653815.1 uncultured Lachnospiraceae bacterium | reverse complement strand
ATGAAGAGGCAAGGGGCAAGGGGCTGAAGCTGGATATGTCCAGAGGAAAGCCTTCTGCTGAACAGTTGGATTTAAGTAAGGAAATGCTGGATGTTGTCAGCTCAGAGTCCAACTGTATGACAAAAGAGGGAATAGAGTGCCGTAATTATGGCGAAATGGAGGGTATTCCGGCAGCTAGAAAGCTGATGGCTGATATGATGGATACCAAACCGGAAAACGTAATCGTATGTGGCAATGCAAGCCTTAATGTAATGTTTGATACGGTATCCCGTTCTGTGACCCATGGAGTATGCGGTTCCACACCATGGTGTAAACTGGATAAAGTGAAATTCCTGTGTCCTGTACCGGGATATGACAGACATTTTTCCATTACAGAATACTTTGGGATTGAGATGATTAATATCCCCATGACGGTTTCCGGACCGGATATGGATTTGGTTGAGAAATATGTCAGTGAGGATGAATCCATAAAGGGTATCTGGTGCGTTCCCAAATATTCTAATCCCCAGGGCGTCTGCTATTCTGATGAAACAGTACGCAGAATGGCTGCATTAAAGCCTGCGGCAGAAGATTTCAGGATATATTGGGACAATGCTTATGCTGTGCATCATCTTTATGAGGAAGAGGAAAAACAGGTAGCGCTGCTGGACATTATTTCTGAGTGTGAAAAGGCCGGAAATCCGGATATGGTATTGGAGTTTGCCTCCACATCCAAGGTTTCCTTCCCGGGAGGAGGAATATCCGCTGTTGCAGCATCGGCAAAGAACCTGGAGTATATTAAAAAATCCATGACGATTATGACCATCGGATATGATAAGATCAACCAGTTAAGACATGTGAGATTTTTTAAGGATATCGAAGGCATGAAGGCGCATATGATGAAACATGCAGCGTCTATCAGACCTAAATTTGAGACTGTTTTGGCAAGCTTGGAGAAAGAACTGGGAGAACTTGAAATTGCTCAGTGGATTACGCCTTTAGGCGGATATTTCGTTTCCTTTGATGCAATGGAAGGCTGTGCAAAAAAGATTGTTGCAAAATGTAAAGAAGCAGGCGTTGTCATGACAGGGGCAGGAGCAACATATCCGTATAAAAATGATCCCAAAGACAGCAATATCAGGATTGCGCCCACATTCCCCACTCCGGATGAACTGGCTGCAGCAATGGAGGTTTTTGTTTTGTGCGTAAAGATGGTAAGCGTGGAGAAATTGTTGGAGGAAAAATAAATGCCCGAGCAATTTGTAAGACTTGACAGGAAACTTGTATATAGCGGACATATTGTGGATTTTTATGAGGATACTGTAAAGGTTCCCAACGGGAATGAGGTAAAGTGGGACTTTATCAAGCATAATGGCGCTGCAGCGGTTGTTCCGGTATTAGAGGACGGAAGAATTCTTATGGTAAAGCAGTTCCGCAATGCACTTGACAGGGAAACCATGGAGATACCGGCAGGCGGACGGAATGGGACGGATGAGCCTTTTATTGAATGCAGCCATAGGGAACTGGAAGAAGAAACCGGTTACCGGTGTGAATATTCGGATATGGAATTCCTGATCTCTGTCAGAACTACAGTTGCCTTTTGTGATGAGAGGATTGAAGTTTATGTAGCCAAAAATCTGGTAAAGAGCAGCCAGAATCTGGATGAGGATGAATTTATTAATGTTTATCCCTATACAACAGAGGAATTATGTGAGCTGATTTATACTGGAGAAATACAGGATGCAAAGACAATAGCCTCCATTATGGCATATGTTCATAAATATAAAGATAAGAATTGATTATATTATGAAAGAATCACATACCATGAAGGAAGCGGTAAAATAAGAATTTGCAAATTCTAAATAAAAACTGTCCTGCAGGGAAATGTCTGTGGATGTTTTCTGACAGGGCATTTTTTTTGCAGTTTTTTTCCGTACTGCTTCATAGTTTCAGAAAACGGACATATATTGAATAAACAGAGAAACTGGAACTGGATGAACGCTTGTGAAAAAGTGGACAGGGAGAGGATTGGTAAGAAGATGGCTGCCTCTTGCAGGTGGCATGATATGCAGCTTTGGAATTTTGTGGCTTTTGGGAGAAGCAGTCTTGCAGGACGAGATGTTTTTCGGAAAGTCTCTTTTTGAAGAAATCCAATACCTTGATTATAGGAAAACGGCATACCTTATCTATTTAATAAAAATCAGGGGCATACAACTGGCTTTTATTGTATTTATGGCTTACATCAGGAAAAAAGGACTGGGATTGGGAATATGGGCTTTCATAACGGGGAATGGATTCGGAATGGGAATCTATGCCATGTTCTCGCGATGGGGAGCCATAGGAATAGCAGGATACCTTATGATGATTTTTCCCCATTACCTGTGTTACTTTTATGCCTATGCCATGGCTACAAGAGTTGACCTAAGTGGTCAAAATGTGAAAAGAACAATTTATAGAGGAACCAATTATTCTACTTCCAAAATGCTCATTATTGGAGTTGTCATAATTGGAATTCTTTCTGAGTGTTATGTAAATCCATTTTTTATAAAATTATTTTCAAAAATATTTTTATAAAAAACTTACAAGATGTAGTAAAAGCAAAAACAAAATATCATAGATATTGGGATTTTGGGTCGAAAGCCCAATTTTCCTAGGGATTTATGTAAATTTTCCATTTGATTTTCTTGAGATTTCTGCTTATAATAAGACCTAGGCGACTAAGATTGACATAAAATGAATTTTGTGGGGAAGGTTGTATTTTTTTATGGAACAAGCGATAGAGCAGTTTATTACTTATTTACATAATATTAAAAATACTTCTACAAATACCGAGTTATCATACCGCAGGGATTTAAAGAAAGTAGTGACCTTTCTGCAGGCAAAAGGATTGACTGATGTGGTCGATATTAAGGCGGAGGATTTGCAGGAATATATTGCATCCATGAATGAACAGCATTTTGCGGCTGCAACCGTATCAAGAAATATTGCCTCCATAAAGGCGTTTTTTCATTTTTTGTGTCAGGAAAAGATAATAGAAAAAGATATTTCCAATGATCTGAAGGCACCGAAGATAGAAAAGAAGATGCCGGAAATCCTTACTACAGAAGAGGTGGTAAGACTTTTAGAACAGCCCTCCGGCGATTCACCTAAGGAAATCAGAGACAAGGCTATGCTGGAGCTTCTTTATGCTACAGGAATCCGGGTAACAGAGCTGATTACTTTAAAGGTCAGTGAAGTGAATCTCCCTATGGGATTTATTGTATGTAAAGATGCACATAAGGAAAGGGTTATTCCTTTTGGCATGGCTGCCAAAAATGCATTAGTCAAATATATGACAGAAGCGAGGAGCCAGATGGTAGAGGACAAGTCCTCAGATATCCTCTTTGCCAATTGTTCAGGAAGTACCATGAGCAGGCAGGGCTTTTGGAAACTGATCAAGTATTATTCCAAGAAGGCGGGGATAACGGCGGATATCACGCCCCATACGCTGCGGCATTCCTTTGCGGCGCATCTGGTTGAAAACGGAGCTGATTTGAGAAGTGTCCAGGAGATGTTAGGACATTCTGATATTTCCACAACCCAGATTTATGCCAACATGAACCACAACCGGATCAGAGAGGTCTATGCAAAAGCGCACCCCAGAGGGTAGTAAACAGACTTCTTAATCTGCATATCAATATATTGTAAAGTATTTTTACTTTAAAAATACCGCAGGCCTACTTTGCCAAACTTAGTAAGCCTGCGGTAATATTTTTGATGGATTAAGAAAGCCTTAACAGTTCTCAGCAATATCGTAGATCAGCCTTTCGCTGTCTTCCCAGCCAAGGCAGGGATCCGTAATGGATTTTCCGTAAACGCCTTCGCCGATTTTCTGACAGCCTTCTTCAATATAACTTTCAATCATAACACCCTTTACCAGATTATGGATTTCGGGATTTAATTTTCTGGAATGGAGCACTTCTTTTACAATCCGAATCTGCTGGAAAAACTGTTTACCGGAATTGTTATGATTGGCATCAATTACGGTGGCGGGATACTGCAGTTCCCTTTCATTGTACATTTCTAAAAGTCTGTTTAAGTCTTCATAGTGATAATTGGGGAAACTTCGTCCGTATTGGTTGACGGAGCCTCTCAAAATAGTATGGGCCAACGGATTTCCCGTAGTTTGAACTTCCCAGTTGCGGTAGATAAACTCATGGGGATGCTGGGCAGCATAAACAGAATTTAACATAACGGATAAATCACCGGAGGTGGGATTCTTCATTCCGGCAGGCACATCAAAACCGCTTACTGTAAGACGGTGCTGCTGGTCCTCCACACTGCGTGCGCCAATGGCAACATAAGAAAGCAGATCGTGGACATATCTCCAGTTCTCGGGATAAAGCATTTCGTCGGCAGCGGTAAGTCCGGATTCCTGCATGGTACGGATATGGAGTTTACGTACAGCCACAAGGCCGGCCAGAAGATTCGGCTTTTTTTCGGGGTCCGGCTGATGGACGAAGCCCTTATAGCCCTCACCGGTAGTACGGGGTTTGTTTGTATAAATCCGTGGAATCAAAATACATTTATCCGATACTTTATCATTGATTGCGGCAAGGCGGTTCACGTAGTCGCAGACAGAATCTTCATTATCTGCGCTGCAGGGACCGATGATAACAAGGAACTTATTGCTTTTGCCGGTAATGACATCTTTGATTTCCGCATCACGTCTTTCTTTTAGTAAAGCAAGCTCCTCGGGGACAGGGTACTGCGCCCTGATTTCCGCAGGTGTGGGGAGCTTTTGTAAAAATTCGAAACTCATAATATTTCCTCTTTCTGTTGTCTGTCTCATTTTTTCTAACAGCGTTTATTATAGTATATATATTTTTTAAGTGCAAGAAAATTAAAAAAGCAGTGTGCAATCTGGCTGATGGGAAGTCCAAAAAGGTAGCCCTTAATGCCTATAAGCGGCACTAAAAAGAAAATACAGGCCAAACGGATGCACAAGGACAGAATATTGATAAAGAACGCGTGGCCTGCTTTATTTAAACCGTTTAGGACGCTGGTAAGAAGTGACCCCAGATACAAAAAGGGGCACATAAAGCTTAGGGAACGAATAAAAAGCCCAGCTTCTTCGCTGTGAAAAAGAAAAGTTCCGAGAAATGGTCCGCTAACATAAAAGACGGCTGCGGCTCCAAATCCCATAAAAAGGCAGAATCCTGTACTAGAAAAAATGGCTTTGGTAATTTTAGCAGGATTTCCGCCGGCATCAGCCTCGGAGACATAGGGCAACAGTAGAACACCGATGGAGCCTGTAATTGCCTGGGGAAAAAGGATTAGAGGCAGAGCCATTCCGGTCAGGACCCCATAAATACTCAGCGCCTGGGAATTGCTCAGGCCAAAAACACATAACTGTCTGGGGAGGCAGATGGCTTCAACGCTTTGCAAAAAATTTAATACGATTCGGTTCAGGCTTAAGGGGACAGCCAGTAGTAAAAGAGGTTTTAACTGTTTTAAAATGTCGTAGGAAGGCGGATTAGGTAGATAACGTCTTTTTTTTCGGCTGTCCTTGGTATAATGGCGGGTTATAATAAAAATACTGGTGAAGGAAGAAATGATTTCTCCGCAGACAAGCACAGCTACGGCAACGGAAACGGCGGGCTTTAGATTGTGGCTTTGGCAGTATGAGAAAATCAGATAAACGCTTAAAACGCGCATACACTGTTCTATTAACTGGGTAACGGAAGGAACGGCAGTTTTTTTCAGCCCGTAATAATATCCGTTAATGCAGCTGTGCACAGCTGCAAAAGGAAGGGAAAGGGCATAGATGCGTACTAAAGGGGCACAGCGCCGCTCAAGAAGAAAGCGGGCGGAAATCCCTTCGCTATATTCAAACAGAATAAATCCTACGGACAGGGAAAGAAATACGGACAAAAACAGTCCGCACAGAAGAATGGCAATGGAAGAGCGGCGTTGTCCCTTTGCTTCATATGCGGCAATGTGTTTAGAAAGGGAAGTCTGTATCCCAGCAGCGGTAAGGGAAAAAGAGAGAGCCATGACCGGTGCCAGCAGCTGATAAATGCCCATGCCTTCCTCGCCGATATTTTGGGAAAGATAAATTCGATAGAAAAAACCGATAATACGGCTGATAATACCTGTTGCGGTCAGAATAACGGTTCCGGTTATAATAGGATTCTTTTTCAAAAGTGACACTCCAGAAAGAGGATTCCATTAAATGTATGCCGTAAACTGACAAATAAGAACAAGTGTTACTGCGGGTTAAAGCTTGTGAAAAGCAGGCTGTCTCTTTTCAAAAGTCGTATAATAGGAAAAACCGCACTCTCTAAGAAGTTGTGAGACAGTGTCAAAATATGCGGCAATATCTGCAGGGGAGTGGGCGTCAGAGCCTACGGTAATGATTTCCCCTCCAAGTTCTTTATAACGTCTTAGGATTTCTTCACCAGGATTCGTGGCATTTAAGGGCTTCCTGAGGCCGGAAGTGTTGCACTCAATTCCTTTGCCGCTGTCTATGAGAGTTTTGAGGATTTCGTCGATCAGATTCTTGTAATCCGCGTAACGGAAGGGGGATGCATCCTTTGGGGCGTAGCGGGCAATATAATCAAGATGCCCGTATACATCAAAAGCCTTGAAGGCTCTGATGTTAGCCAGCATTTCTTCAAAGTAAGCGAGATAGCATTGGTTCACTTCTTTGCCGTCAAAAAAAGAGGGGTAGTAAGGGTCCGCTCCCATACACAGGTGGGAGGAGGCTATGATAAAATCAAAATCATGGGATTTAGCCAGCTGGAGATTTTGGTCCAGACAGCATTCCTGCACACCAATCTCAACGCCGAAAAGAATCTTGATTTTGTCTTTGTATTTATCTCGGAGAGCCGACAATTCTTGAAAATAAGAATCCACATCCAGGATAAGAGAATCCGGCGCCATATCGTCAGCGTAAGGAAAATCAAAATCGTTGTGCTCTGTAAAACACATGGAAGAAAGTCCTTTTTTAATACCGGATTGGATCATATCCTCCATGGGAATGTTGCAGTCGCCGGAAAAATAGGAGTGTAAATGAAAATCGGATTGAATGCCCATAAAATTATCCTTCCTGTCTTGTAAATGTCATATCGGGGAATCCCCTGATATCATCATAGCATATAAGAAGTTTATAAAACAGAAATTCTTTCATTTTCTTTTTAATTTTATCTTGCTATTTTGGGACAAATTGGTTACAATAAATTTGCTGACAAAATTCTGTCATTCCATTTGTTTCCAGATGATTGACAGAATAATATATTAAAATTTCATTTTAGGAGGAATTAAAATGGCAGTAAAAGTAGCAATCAATGGTTTTGGCCGTATCGGTCGTCTTGCAT
>CAZZHJ010000110.1:0-7377 GCA_964653815.1 uncultured Lachnospiraceae bacterium | reverse complement strand
GTGGGGGCAACGGAAAATGTGATTCTGGCCTCTGTGCTGACAAAAGGAACCACCGTGATTGAAGGATGTGCAAAAGAGCCGGAAATAACAGAGCTTTGCAGATTTTTAAACTCTGCAGGCGCCAAAATTGAGGGCGCCGGTGAAAGCCGTATTGTGATAGAGGGTGTGGAGGAATTGCAGGAAATCTGCTACCGGGTTATGGCCGACCGCATTGTGGCGGGCACTTATCTGCTGGCAGGGGTTATGACCAAGGGCATCATAGTGTTAAACGGCGCACCCGTTGAACAGATGCAGGAATTGTTCCGTGTTTTGCAGCTGATGGGGGCAGACCTTGCCATTGCCGACAAGTGGGTGTGCATTAACGGAGAGCATGCAACAAAGGCCGTGGCGCGGGTTCAAACATCTGTGTATCCGGGGTTCCCTACAGACCTGCAGTCGGCTTTTATGTCTGCATTTACGCTGACAGAAGGCTGCAGCATTATAGAAGAAACGATATTTGAAAACCGGTTTAAGATTGTATCCCAGCTGCAGAAAATGGGAGCGGATATCCATGTAATAGGAAATCGGGCGATGATCTGCGGCGTCAGTTCATTAAAAGGCTGTAAAGTAAAGGCTCTGGAGCTGCGGGGCGGAGCGGCCCTTGTTCTGGCGGGCCTTGCGGCAGCGGGAACTACCGTAGTAGAGAATAAACATTTTATTGACAGAGGTTATGAAGATATCTGTCGTGATTTAAAAGCCCTGGGAGCAAAGATTTCCTTTGGGAAAGAGGAAACTTTTACCTGAGGCCGGGTGCAAGATATGAAAAACGAGTATGAGAAATTTACATTTAAACAAAAACTATGGATGTCGGTGGCAGCGCTTGTCATGATATGTGCTGCTTCACTGGCATTTGTGTTGCTGCATTACCGAGTAACGGAAGTGGAGGTCATCGGAAATGACCACTATTCAGAAGAGGAAATACGGAATATGGTATTGCAGGATAACATAACGGATAATTCCATACTCCTGTCGTGGAAGTACCGCAATAAATCCATTAAAGATATTCCATTTATAGAATCTATGGATGTAGAAGTCCTGGGAAACGACAGGATCAGAATCATGGTTTATGAAAAAACGCTGGCGGGCTGTGTCAACTATCTGGGAAATTATATGTATTTTGACAGGGAAGGCATCGTAGTGGAAAGCGCAGCAGAAGCGACGAAAGGCGTGCCGGAAATTACAGGGCTGCATTTTGAATCCGTAAGGCTCTATGAAAAGCTTCCGGTAGAAGAAGAAGCCATATTTAAGGAAATCTTGAATTTGACTCAGCTTTTGGACAAGTATGAAATTGTGGCGGATAAAATATATTTTGATTCCACGATGCAGGTTACCCTGTACTTCGGACAAGCCCGGGTAAAGCTGGGCGGCAGTGAGAAAATTGATGAAAAGATTATGCAGTTAGGAGCCATGGTATCCTCCATTGAGGGGAAAAGCGGAGTGCTGGATATGACGGATTTTAACGAAAATACAACAAGGCTGACATTTGAGCCTGATTGAGGAATATCGCATTTCATTAACAGAAATCTACAATAAATTGAAAAAATAGGTTGATAATTTTCTTAAATAATTATATGATAAAGTATATGGAGTTTTAGAGGAATTGTGAAGGAGGAACTACCCTTGCTTGAAATAAGGTCAAATGATGCAGAAACTGCAGCAAAGATTATCGTTGTAGGTGTCGGTGGTGCAGGAAATAATGCTGTTAATAGAATGATTGAGGAAAATATCAGCGGTGTCGGATTTATAGGAGTTAATACGGACAAGCAGGCATTGCAGTTGTGTAAGGCGCCTAAGTTATTACAGATTGGTGAGAAACTGACTAAGGGACTGGGAGCCGGGGCAAAGCCGGAAATCGGCGAGAAGGCCGCTGAGGAAAGTGTAGAAGAACTGACCAGTGCATTAAAAGGTTCAGACATGGTATTTGTTACCTGTGGAATGGGTGGCGGAACAGGAACCGGTGCAGCGCCTGTCGTTGCGAAGATTGCAAAGGATTTGGGTATTCTGACCGTCGGCGTTGTGACAAAGCCCTTTAAGTTTGAAGCCCGTACCAGAATGGAAAATGCAATTGGCGGTATTGAAAGATTAAGAGACAATGTGGATACACTGATCGTTATCCCCAATGATAAGCTGCTGGAAATTGTTGACAGAAGGACAACCCTTCCCGATGCATTGAAGAAGGCTGACGAGGTATTGCAGCAGGCAGTACAGGGAATTACAGACCTGATCAATGTTCCTTCGGTAATCAACTTAGACTTTGCAGATGTACAGACTGTTATGAAGGATAAAGGCATTGCCCATATTGGTATCGGATTCGGCAAGGGCGATGAGAAGGCTAACGAGGCTGTTAAGAATGCGGTTGGATCACCGCTGTTAGAGACAACCATTACAGGGGCAACAGATGTTATCATCAATGTTTCCGGTGATATTGCTCTGGCAGACGCATCTGATGCGGTAGGTTATGTTCAGGATATGGTTGGCGAAAATGTCAATATTATTTTCGGCGCTATGTATGATGAGACAATGACGGATTCTTGTACTGTTACAGTTATTGCAACAGGTATTGAGCAGGCATCCAGTGTGGGTGCAAGCGTTATGAGCAAAGTGGGCGGAAGCTTTATACATACGCCTGTAGGACAGGCAGCAAGGGCAAAGGCGGTTCCTACAAGACCGGCACCTGCTTCCAATGTTAATGCAGCTGCAACAGGGACGGGACCGATTCCTTCGGTAACGCCGATTAAGCCGGTGAACGGATTCCAGAAGCCGGAGACGATTAAGAGCAGTGTGGAATCACAGTCTTTGAAGATTCCGGATTTCCTGCAGAGAAATAAATAATAAAGAGAGTTAGAAACACCGTTTTGCGGATAGGGCAAAGCGGTGTTTTTTTAGTGGGAGGGGCGGTTGTATGCAGAAGGCGGGGCTGTTGGTCAGTTCTGCGGGGGAAACTTTCTTGTTTTTCATAATCGGTATTGGAAATCGGATTTTTCTAACAGTCCGAGCAAGGGTGTTGGTAGGGCGTCGGGGACGCGTCAATGCGGCATCCGTGCCGCAGAGACGCTTAACAGCCCGTCCGGGGCTGTTACCCCTTGGGGATTGGACGGACTGTAAGAAAAATTGCCGATTTTCAATAGGGATTATGAAAAACAAGAAAGTTTCCCCCACAGAACTGGCCAAAGCGCCCCGCCTTCTGCATGTAGGACTATTGGATTGGAAGTGGGGAGATGATATACGCTTGTAGTGTTTTTATAGGTATGCATGGCTTATCAATAGAAAAATAAGGAAATTATATTGCTCTGCGAATTTTGTCAATAATTTTTGTCCGACTCTTTCTGGTATTTGACAAAATACGCATGGCTTTTTTTTTATAATGTCTGTGTGGCGAGGGGGAATAGGATGACTGTTTATCTGGACGTGGTATTTTTTATGAACCTGCTTTATCAGTTCGGGATTTTGACAGTTACCGATATTCTTTTTTCTATGCACGCTCCTAAATGGAGGATTTTGGGGGCGGCAATGCTGGGGAGTGCGGGGTATTGCTTGTGCATTGTAATGGGAATTCCTGTAAATTTGTTCCCGGGAAACTTGGTGGCAGGGGTGTTGATAGGGATTCTTAGTATAGTGGCTGCTTTTTGTCCGGTTAAGGGGAGGAAACTTGGATGTTTGGTTGTAACTGCTTTGTTGTTGTCTCTTTGTCTGGGCGGAGTGCTGGAATTGGTGCCGGGAACGGAACGGGAGCGTTATCTGTTGGTTACGGCAGCCGGCGCAATGGTATTTTCGGGATTTTTTTGTATTAAGGTAAAGAAGTTTCTTTTTGAAACGGCAAAGGATAAAGGGAGTATAAGGAAGGTAAGGCTTTTACATGAAGGTAACATGGTAGAAGCAAATGGGCTGGTGGACACGGGGAATCATTTGACAGATCCTATCAGCAAGGAGCCGGTTATTATTCTCCAAAAAGAGATAAAGGATAAACTGCTTGCAGGAAAGGCAGTGAAAGAACAAAAAGGATACCGCCTGATTCCTTACGGGAGTATCGGGACGAGAAAAGGTGTTTTGGAAGCCTTTCGCCTGGAACGTCTGGAAATTGCGGGAAAGGAAGAGGAAGGCGGGACAGAATCCATAGTCAGGCTGCGGGTAATCTGTGCCGTATATGAAGAAAATTACAGTATGAATGGGGAGTATGGAGTAATATTGCACCCATATCTGCTATAAAAAGGAGGAAGAAAATGATATTAAAAGTATCCATGCCGGGCAGGTTTCAATTCCGGATATTAAGAAAGGAAGGGAGTCTCCTGTTTAGCAAGCAGGGCGATATTCATTACATAGGCGGAACGGAGGTATTGCCTCCGCCTTTGTTGGACGAACAGGAAACGGAAATGATACGGGAACTTGGAACGGAAGGGGAGGATGAGGCAAAAGCGGTTCTTATAGAACATAACCTGCGTCTGGTGGTATACATAGCAAAAAAATTTGAAAACACGGGAATAGGAGTGGAAGATTTGATTTCCATAGGAACCATAGGGTTGATCAAATCCATTAATACCTATAATCCGGAAAAAAACATTAAGCTTGCAACTTATGCATCCCGCTGTATTGAGAATGAAATCCTCATGTATCTTAGGAGAAATAATAAGACCAAGCTAGAAGTATCTATTGATGAACCCCTCAATGTGGATTGGGATGGAAACGAACTTCTGCTTTCGGATATTCTAGGTACGGATGAGGACATTATTTACCGAGACATTGAGAATGAAGTGGAAAGGAAAGTTTTAAAGTCTGCAATCGGCAAATTGTCTGAGAGAGAACGGACAATTATCAATCTGCGGTTCGGACTGGATAAAGAGGACGGAGAGGAGATGACCCAGAAGGAGGTTGCAGGCTTGCTAGGAATTTCCCAATCCTATATTTCCAGACTGGAAAAAAAGATTATGAAGCGTCTGAAAAGGGAAATGAGCAAGGAAGTTTAGATAATTAAGGCATTGACAGCAGCGGAAAGTTTAGAGATAATAAGAAGGCGGCTTTGCCGCAAACGGAAGAAATTTACCGTATGAAAAACAAATAGAATTCTGTGAGGGAAAAAGATGAACAAAAGAATCGGATGGATAGCTGCACTGTGCCTGACAGGAGCGTTGCTCTGCGGCTGTCAGAAGGAAGAACCAGTAAATGTAGTAACAGAACAGCCGGTGCTGGGCGTTGATGAAAACGGATACGCCGGATTTGAATATTTAAGTGCATATACTCTGGAAGGTGAGGGAGAGGGGGAATCCGTTCTTTATCTTCCTACAGACAGCGGTGCGTATGTAGGCGGAACCTGTATTATCAGTAAGACAGAAGGCGTAGAGGTTACGCTTAATTACAATCCTCTGTTCTCAGATGATATTGCGAAAAAACCAGTAAAGCAGAAGCTGCAATATATTCTCGACAGTGAATATAGTGATATATATGCCGAAAAGTATGCCCTGTTGGATATTTCAGAGATTAAAACCTTTGATACTAACGGGGTGGGAGCGGAAGTCTCTTATGTTATCTATGATGATGCAAATAAAGGGTTTACTGCTAACTGGATGGAATATTATTATGTGCAGTTAGAGGACGGAAGGGAATTTAAAGCTGTTATTAAAGTGGATTCCAATCAGGAGAGCGAACAGACTGCGGCAGTAATCGGAGAATTGGAAAAATATTTTGAAATTGCTTTATCTTATGAGCCGGGATTTTTACAGGCTAAACTTGACAGTTATGAGCCTGGAAGCGATGAACTTGTAAAAATGAATGGAATGACGGTTCCTTACGCCGGGTTTAACTTTTTCTTTCCGGAAGGCTGGGAGGAAAGTATAGCGAATGTGCTGATTCCTGATGAAATGCTGAAAGATGAAGGTATAGCAGATATGGTTGCATATACCAGAGTTCAAAATGATAGTGGTGCTGATGAGTTAATTATGCTGGCAAAAGCTGATTTTGATATGGATAGCGGTCAGTTTGGACGTATGAATAAAGGGGACGAAAAAAGATATGAAAGAATGCTGAATGAGATGGCAAAAAAGGAGTATCAGGACGATAGTGCGGAAGTAAAAGTACTTGGAAAAAATGATTTGGGATATGTTATAAAGATGGATATAAAGAAATGGAACGGCATTAGCCTGTATACGTATTATATTTTCCGGGGAGATAATACATATATGCTTGCAGGTATAACTGCACAGGATGCTGATGAGTCTGTTAAAGAAGCGTTACATGAAGAAATAGACCAGATTTATTCCACTACAGAACTGCAATAGCAGAAATGAAACAGTTTGGAAAAAGACAAATTTTCCACGAAAAATCCCTTAGATAAATCGTATAAAAAAATAAGAATCTGTGCATCCTTTTAGTAGATGAAAATTCTACCAGGAGGACAAGAAAATGGCACAGGGAAAAGTAGAAATATGCGGAGTGAATACAGCAAAGCTTCCTCTTCTGAAAAATGCAGAAAAGGAAGCTTTGTTTGTGCGTATTGCAGAGGGAGATAAGGAAGCCAGGGAGACTTATATAGAAGGGAATCTGAGGCTGGTATTAAGTGTGATTAAAAGATTTTCCTCCAGCAATGAAAATGTGGACGATCTGTTTCAGATAGGTTGTGTGGGGCTGATTAAGGCGATTGACAATTTTAATTCCGAGCTGGGAGTAAAGTTCAGTACCTATGCTGTGCCTATGATCGTGGGAGAGATCAGAAGGTTTCTTAGGGACAACAATTCAATCAGGGTGTCAAGGAGCTTGAAGGATACTGCCTACAAGGCGATTTATGCCAAGGAAACCATGACCAGGAATAATCTGAAGGAGCCTACCATAGAGGAGATTTCTGCGGAAATCGGAATTGCCAAGGAGGATATTGTCTATGCACTGGATGCCATTCAGAATCCCATGAGTCTTTATGAGCCTATTTATACAGACGGCGGGGATACTTTGTATGTCATGGATCAGGTATCTGATAAGAAGAATAAAGAGGAAAACTGGGTGGAGCATATTTCCCTTTCTGAGGCTATGAAGAAGCTGAATGAAAGGGAGCATGAGATTATAACTTTGCGGTTTTTTGAAGGAAAGACGCAGATGGAGGTGTCGGAAATTATCGGGATTTCACAGGCACAGGTGTCCAGACTGGAGAAGAATGCGTTAAAGACTATGCGGAATTATCTGGCGGGGTAGGTGTCCCGGCTGGGGGAAGCTTTGGTAAGTCCTGTAGGGGAATACTTTCTGTTTTTTCATAATCGGTATTGAAAATCGGATTTTTCTAACAGCCCGGGAAGGAGGCCTGGAATGGCGCCGGGGACGCGTCAATGCGGCATCCGTGCCGCAGAGACGCTTAACAGC
>CAZZHJ010000109.1:0-7480 GCA_964653815.1 uncultured Lachnospiraceae bacterium | reverse complement strand
GATATTGGAAAAGCAATAGACGAGGTATAGGCCTATGGATGATGAAAGAAGGAGAAGCCTGTTACTGAAGACTGCACAGAAGGGAACTCCGTCGTGCTGCACTGCTTGCGGTGGAAGACTGGGTTATAACGGTCTGGGCGAATATATGTGTGAAAGATGTGAGCACAGGGAGTATGATAATTACGGAAAAGTAAGGCTTTATCTGGAAAAGCACCCGAGAGCTACGGTAACTCAGGTTTCTGCGGATACGGGAGTCTCCCGGTCAGAGGTGATTCGGATGGTGGATGAGGAGAAATTCCTGGTAGACGGTCCATTGCTATAGCAGGAGCGTTGCAAAATAACTGATTTTTAGTTATGGAGCGATGCTCCTTTTTTGCAAAATGAAAAAAGAAGGAGAATTTTATGAATGTCATAAAAGAAGGTGTTATGCTGCTGCTATTTGCTGCATACATTATAACCCTGTTTGTAAAAAAGAAGTGTGAAAAAGCACAATACGCAAAGGCGGCAGTGGTAGCGGTGGCTGCCATATTGATTGAAGTGATATTTGATGTCCTGCCATACTATGTGATAGAACTGGACACTGTTTTCATAGCATATTCGGTTTTACAGTGGATTGTTACAAACATTGTTTTCCTGTTAGCGGTGGGGATAATTTATAAGCTGTCCTGCAAAGAACCTTTAAAATTGTGGGAACTCTATGGGAAGAGACTTCCGGCGGTTAAAATAGGTATTTTGCTCATGATTCTTTTGGGAATGTTCTTGACCTTTTTGAATTGTTATTATTTACTTGCTTCAATGAGGGCTATGGAAGAAGCGCTTAAGAGCGGAAATCTGGATTTTTTGTCCGTTTTTTCAGCAGGTAATATGAGAAGCGGCTATGTTGGCATTTTAAAGATTTTCAAAATACTGATTCCCGGATGCCTGATGACGGATTTTATTTGTAGAAAAGATGGGAGCGTTGCAAAATAACTGATTTTCAGTTATGGAGCAATGCTCCTTTTTTGCGGATATTTTGATAAAGATAAGAATATAAATACAAGATATAGTGATTCAGGTTATTAAATTTTTATAATAAAATTCTATTTTTGTTGACGGAAATTTGACCCGATAGTATGATGATAATGTATAAGTATTGTTGTGAAGCGGATAATTATACATGAAAAGTAAACAATGTACATAAGGCAATAGAGAGGAGACGTAATGAGGAGTAAAGCGTTAAAAAGAGGTGTCGTTGCCATTGCGGTGGCATTTCTTTCCATAGGGATTATTTTTGGAGGACATCCCACAGAGATTCTGGGAGCAGCTGCAGAGGGTGGCCAGGCATCTTCCAATGCAAAGTTAAAGTCTCTGAGTTTAAGTACGGGAACCATGTCGCCGGAATTCTCACCGGAAGTTACATCCTATACGATTACGGTAGGAGAAGATGTTGAAAAAATAAATGTCACCTGCAGTACGGATGATATCAATGCTCAGGTGGTGGAAGCTGGCGGATTTAAGAATTTAAAACCGGGCAGTAATAATGCGATTATTACAGTTATGGCGGCGGATGGCACAAAATGCACCTATAACCTGACGATCATCAGGGGGAGCGCAGAAAGTGGCACGGAAAATGAAGATGCACAGAATCCTGATTCCCAGGAGAGTCCAGAGGATGAAAATCCCGGAACAGATGCTGAAGGTGAAACCGAAGGAGAAGCAGAAGGAGCGGAGCCTTCCAATGTTCCTGCAGCGGTCAATGGGGATTTAATTCCGGTAGGCGGCGATTCTATTTATGCCCCTTTTCAGGTTCACAGCTCCTATCCGGCTGAATTGCTGCCGGAAGGCTTTGTAGCTGTGGACTATAATTATAAGGGATATACCGTGCAATCGGCTTATTTTTCAACCGGAGATATCAGGCTTCTCTATTTATCAGCCGCAGACGGCGGCAGTGCCGATTTTAGAATTTATTATGAAGACACAGATACCTTTATGGACTTTTTACAGCTGAAAGGGACCAATGGGAAGTTTATTATGCCTGTCAGATATCAGGCGCAGATAAAGATTCCTGATAATTATACCGGAAGCTTTTTGCCGTGGGGAGAAAAAGTAATTTCCTGTTTCATTTATACAGAATTAACGGACCTTCCTATTAAAGGGCCGCAGGATACGGATGATGGCAGTGAGGAGGAGATGCCTCAGGAAGAGGCAGAACCTGTAAATGTAGATGAATTAGAGGAAATGCCTGAGTTTTACCTGATTTTCGCCATGAATAACGAGGGCGGTGAGAATTTCTATCTCTATGATTATGTGGAAGGGACCTATCAGCGGTATGTGGAAAGGGATACTTCCTATGAACTGGACCAGTCCTATTTTAAATATAAGGATATGGCACACCAGCGTTTTGCGGTTATGTGTGTATTGTTTGTATTGCTGACTATTGCAATTTTCTGTATTGTGAATCTCTGGATGCAGAACCGGGAATTAAAGAAAGAGCTTGACGATGAGCCGGAGGATGAAGAGGATACAGGCAGGGAAGCAGTAAAGGCGGTAAGGAAAAAAGAAACACCCGAGAAGAAAGAGAAAACACCAAAAGCGGAAAAGCCGGAAAGAAAAGAAAAACCGATAAAGAGTGAAAGTGAAAAGAAGGAGAAAGTTCCTGCAGCGGCAGAAAAGCCTGTAAAGGAGAAAAAGGCGGTAAAGGAAGCAAAGCCGGCAAAAGAAACAAAGCCTGTAAAAGAAACAAGGCCCGTAAAGGAAACAAAAACAGCAAAAGCAGGAAAGGCGGCCGGTCGTGATGTGGATACGGATTCCTTGGAAGCAAAGATAATCGGACAGCTTGAGGAAACGGCTCCGGAGGTAAGGAAAGCGCCGGTTACAACAAGAAAGCCTTCCAATTTTAAGATGATCAATTTATCCAGAGAGCCCGGCCCTACGGGACTTGATGATGACTTTGAATTTGAATTTATTAATTTTGATGATGAATGATGGATTTTCGGAAATGGAGGATATAACCAATGGCCTATACGGATAATGCAAAATCTGCATTAGCGCTGGCAAAAAAAATGGCCAGGACCACCGGACAAAATTATATCGGCACGGAGCATATTCTGTTGGGATTGTTAAAGCAGCAGAGCGGTGTTGCCGCAAGGATTTTAGAAGAGCGGGGTGTGACCGCAGGAAAGGTTATGGATGTGATCAGGGAACTGATTGCACCTTCAGGTGTTGTTTCCCTGCTTGAACGGGACGGATATTCTCCCAGAGCGGTTCAGATTCTGGAGGAAGCCGATAAGCAGGCCGCCAGATTCGGAAGCACCAGGACAGGTACAGAGCATATTCTGCTGGCAATCATAAAAGAAGGGGACAATATCGCGGCAAGGCTTCTTTATACCCTTGGAGTGAATCTTCAGAAGTTATATGCGGATACTCTGACTGCCATGGGACAGGATGCGGGCATTGCCAAAGAAGATTTAAATACAAAAAAGAAGAAAAATCCCACCAAGACACTGGACCAGTACAGCAGGGATTTAACAGGACTTGCAAGGGATGGAAAGCTGGATCCGGTTATCGGCAGGGAAAATGAAATTTTGCGTGTCATTCAGATTTTGAGCAGAAGGACCAAAAACAATCCCTGTCTTATCGGGGAACCGGGTGTGGGAAAGACCGCCATTGCGGAAGGGCTTGCCCTTAGGATTGCCCAAGGAGATGTACCTCCCACGATCAGCAGAAAAAGAGTTGTTACCCTGGATTTATCCGCTATGGTGGCAGGCAGTAAATACCGTGGTGAATTTGAAGAGCGTATTAAAAAAGTAATCGGGGAAGTCATTGAAGACGGGAATGTTATCCTGTTTCTGGATGAAATCCATACGATTATCGGGGCCGGCGGTGCAGAGGGAGCCATTGATGCCTCCAATATACTGAAGCCTTCTCTTGCCAGAGGGGAGATTCAGCTGATTGGCGCCACAACCATAGAGGAGTACCGCAAATATTTGGCGAAGGATGCCGCATTGGAAAGGCGTTTCCAGCCGGTAAATGTGGAGGAGCCTACTGTCAGTGAAGCGGTGGATATTCTCAAGGGAATTAAAAGCAAATATGAGGAGCATCATCAGGTGACGATTTCTGACGATGCCATTGAAACGGCGGTAAAACTGTCTAAGCGCTATATCAATGACAGGAATCTGCCGGATAAGGCAATTGATTTAATTGATGAGGCGGCGGCAGCCCTTCGGTTAAAGGGCATGAATCTGCCACCCAAATGCCGGGAACTGGAAGAGCAGATTAAGACCATGGATTTGCAGATTGAGCGGTCTTTCAAATTTGATGCCTTTTCACAAGCTCATGAAATCAAGCTTGCCCAGGATGAACTGATCAAGAAATATAACCGTTTAAAGGCGCGCCATGAGAAGAAAATAGCGGACCGCAGTCTAGTCATTGGGGAAAGCGATATCGAGGACGTAGTGTCCATGTGGACCAAGATTCCGGTAAGCAAGCTGGCTGAAAAAGAAAGCGAACGTCTGTTGAAGCTGGAGTCTATTCTCCATAAGCGCGTAATCGGCCAGGAGGAAGCGGTAACAGCAGTTGCAAAGGCAATGAGAAGGGGCAGGGTAGGACTTGCCGACCCCAATAAGCCCATAGGTTCCTTTTTGTTCCTGGGTCCTACGGGAGTAGGAAAGACGGAGTTGAGTAAGGCACTTGCGGAAGCTATGTTCGGCTCGGAAACTGCCCTCATAAGGGTTGATATGTCAGAGTATATGGAGCCCCATTCCGTGGCTAAAATGATAGGTTCCCCTCCGGGATATGTAGGCCATGATGACGGCGGACAGCTCAGTGAAAAGATACGAAGAAATCCCTACTCGGTTGTGCTGTTTGATGAAATAGAAAAAGCACACCCGGATGTTTTCAATATTTTGCTGCAGGTGCTGGATGAGGGGCATATTACCGATTCAAAGGGAAGAAAAGTCAATTTTAAAAATACTATTTTAATCATGACATCCAATGCAGGCGCTGCCCGCATTGTAGAGCCCAAGAATCTGGGATTTGCTGCCGAAACTACCGAGAAGCAGAGTTATGAAAAGATGAAAAGCGGCGTCATGGAAGAGGTAAAGAGGCTCTTTAAGCCGGAGTTCATTAACCGTATTGACGAGATTATGGTATTCCATCAGTTAAACAAGGGCGATATGAAAAAGATTGTCACCCTGTTATGTAAAAATCTGTGTGTGCGTTGTAAGACCCAGATGGATATTGAACTGACTGTAACCGGTGCGCTGAAGGAGCATATTGTAGACAAATTTACGGATTTGAAAATGGGTGCAAGGCCGTTGAAGAGGGCGATTCAGACAGAGATTGAGGACGCTCTTGCTGAAGAAATCCTTGCAGGGAAAATCAAACAAAAGAATAAGGTCAGTGCAGGCGTGCATGATAAAAAAGTGACCTTTACGGTAAAGGAATAGTATTTACCACAAGATAAAAATAAGGTATACTTATGGTAACGGTTTGAATGCGTGAAATAATGGGTATATCAAAAAACAGGAGGATATAAAAATGGCAGTAGTAGAGCAGTTACTTCGTTCTGAGGCAGATG
Organism: uncultured Lachnospiraceae bacterium; assembly: GCA_964653815.1. GTDB lineage: Bacteria > Bacillota > Clostridia > Lachnospirales > Lachnospiraceae > UBA2882. The sequence continues at coordinate 1,923 of CAZZHJ010000109.1, read as the reverse complement.
GCTCCATTAGCTTTGGCAATCATACTCTGGGAGCAAAGGCAAAGCTGGAGGATTTTCCCCATGCAGGAGACCTTTATAAGGTAAAGACCTTCCAGACCATGACAAAGCTTGAGAAAAACGGAATGTTTTTGTATGAGTCGGTTCCAGGAACAAGTGTAAACCAATTAAAGGAAACTGCGGAGGGTATGAGCTTTAAAGTGGAAGGTGTGGCAAATGCACAGATCACATTAGGGCTGAAGGATGACACAGAATATGAAGTATTTGTGGGCGGAGACAGCGCCGGAAAGATGAGCACCGGACTTGGCGGCAAATTGAATTTGAGCGTGGAGCTTGCCGAGATGGGTGAAGTGGATGTAAAGGTGGTAGAAGCGTAAATGGCAAAGACGAAAGCGGCAAATGCTTTCTTTTGTCAGAACTGCGGCTATGAATCTTCCAAATGGATGGGACAGTGTCCTGCCTGTCATACATGGAACAGCTTTGTGGAGGAGCGGGTTACCAAGAGCCGGGCTTCTGCAGGCGGCGGACAGATAAAAGCGGCCGGCAATGTGAAGCCGGTAGAATTGAAGGATATCTCAGGACAAAAGGAAGAGCGATATGCAACCGGAATAGAAGAATTTGACAGGGTGCTGGGTGGCGGTATCGTCCCCGGCTCCCTTACGTTGGTGGGTGGAGATCCCGGCATAGGGAAATCCACTTTGCTTTTACAGGTTTGCAGGAAGCTGGCAGAAACTGGCAAGGAAGTATTATACATATCAGGGGAAGAGTCCCTTACACAAATAAAAATGCGGGCGGATAGAATTGGCGAATTTCGTGAACATTTCAAATTACTCACGGAAGTGAATCTGAATGTGATTTCAGAAGTTGTCAGGGCAAAGAAGCCGGAAATTGTAGTCATTGATTCCATCCAGACCATGTATAGCGAGGATGTGAATGCAGCGCCGGGAAGCGTTTCCCAGGTCAGGGAATCCACCGGTGTGCTTTTGCAGCTGGCAAAGGTGGAAGATATTGCGATTCTGATTGTGGGACATGTGACCAAGGAAGGCACGGTTGCAGGCCCCAGAGTGCTAGAACATATGGTGGATACAGTCCTGTATTTCGAGGGAGATAAGCAGGATATTTACAGGATTCTCAGGGGCGTTAAAAACCGTTTTGGCTCCACCAACGAAATCGGCGTTTTTGAAATGGGCGAGAGCGGACTGGCAGAAGTAAAGAACCCTTCGGAATTTTTGATCAGCGGGAAGCCGGAAGGGGCAAACGGTTCGGTGGTCACCTGTTGTATGGAAGGCACCAGACCCATGCTTTTGGAGGTGCAGGCCCTTGTCTGCGATACGAATTTCCAGATTCCCAGAAGGCAGGCTACAGGCTGCGATTTTAACAGGATGAACCTGCTCATTGCAGTGATTGAAAAGCGGATGCGGATGCCGCTTGGAAGAGAGGATGCCTATGTAAATTTTGCAGGTGGCATGAGAATTTTTGAACCGGCAACAGATTTGGCTGTGGTGCTTGCGCTGGTATCCAGCTACCGCAATAAGCCTGTACCCGATGATATGCTGGTATTCGGGGAAGTGGGACTTAGCGGTGAAGTCAGAGGGGTATCCATGGCGAAGCAGCGGGTGATGGAGGCGAGAAAGCTGGGATTTAACAGCTGTATCGTGCCTTTTGCAAATGCCAGACAGCTGGCGGATGTGAAGGATATTAAGATTTATACGGTTAAGAATATCATGGAGGCAGTGGCAGTCCTTGGGGATTGAGGAAAAAGGATAAAAGGACTATAAAATCTTTGGCGGGCGGACTGCATTCATTTACTGCATGCGCTGAGAGTTCCGAACATAAGATTTTCTAAATGTTCCGGCGAAGGTGCCGGTTACGGACGCAAACGGCATATATGCGGCATCCGTGCCGCAGATATGCCTTTCTCCAACG
>CAZZHJ010000108.1:0-7512 GCA_964653815.1 uncultured Lachnospiraceae bacterium | reverse complement strand
AGACCTCTACCGTCAGCGGTATTCAGGGGACGGGGCTGGGACTTGCCATTACCAAAAATATTGTTGATATGATGAACGGAACGATTACTGTGACCAGCGAGGAAGGAAAGGGTTCAGAGTTTGTGGTTACTTTCCAGTTCCGTGTAAAAAGCGATAACGATGATGATATGGAATACATGGAGCATCTGGAAAACCTGCGTGCTCTGGTGGTGGATGACGATGCCCATACCTGCACCAGCGTGAGCAAAATGCTCTCATCCATCGGCATGCGGGCTGACTGGACAACGCGGGGAGAGGAGGCTGCTATCCGGGCGGAATTTGCCTTGGAACAAGATGATCCTTTCAGCGTGATTCTGATTGACTGGCTGATTCCGGACCTCAACGGTATCGAGACGACGAGACGTCTCCGCAGAATCGTTGGGGATGAGACAATCATTATTATCATTACGGCCTATGACTGGTCCGATATTGAGGAGGAAGCAAAAGAGGCGGGTGTCACGGCGTTCTGCGCCAAACCGCTGTTTATGTCAGAACTGCGGAATATTCTGACGGCACCGTACAGAGAGGCGGAGGAGGCCGAGGAACAGGATATGCCTATGCAGGCTCTTTCCGGTAAAAAGATTCTTCTGGTGGAGGACAATGAGCTGAATCAGGAAATTGCCAGAACAATCCTTGAGGAAGTCGGTCTGATCATTGATACGGCGGATGACGGGACAGAGGCTGTGGAGAGGATTGAGACGGTACAGGCAGGCACCTATGACCTGATTCTGATGGATATTCAGATGCCGGTAATGGACGGCTACGAGGCTACACGGAGGATCCGTGCGATGGATGATCCTGCCAAGGCCAATATTCCCATTGTGGCAATGACCGCCAACGCTTTTGAAGAAGATAGACAGCGCGCCTTTGCCGCAGGCATGAACGAACATGTGGCAAAACCGATCAATATTCCGGAGCTGATGGAAACATTACAGAAGATTTTAGCGGATTGATGCATAGGAAGCTAATGCAAATGATGTGGAACAGATAACTGTAGGGAGATTAAGGTCGTTATGGAAAAAGACTTAAGTAAAGCAATTGATCATTGCTATGAAATGTGCGATTATATGGAGAAAAACGGAGTTGTCAAAAAGGAACTGCAGACCAGCTTAAGGGAACTTATGCGTAGGGAATTTTTAGACTTCGTGATTTATCTGGCCATGTTAGATGCGGGATTTACCCCGTGGGAAGAGGAATATATCAATAAAACCTTTGGTTTCCGCTTAAATAAAGATACGGTAAAGGAATTGAAGGTACACAGAAGGCTTACGGAAGGATATTATGATGAGCAGATTCCTCTGGTATTAAAATATTTTGTTCTGGCAGATGCGGGAAGGAAGATTAAAGGGGATGTTTATGGCAATAAAAAAGCCAAATATCTTGCAGATACTTACCGCTTAATAGGACAGAATTATCTTGCGGGCAATGAAAGTGCAGGAGATAAGGAAATCAATGCGCTGTCCAAATACTGCATGATGCTGGATGATTATCTGAAGGAATACGGGCTTTTGCGCCCTGATAAAAAGAGTAAGCCCGTTACAAAAGGGGAAGAGCAGGAAGAAAAGAAAGCGGATATGGATATTAATGACCTGATGGCGGAGTTGAATTCCCTTACGGGCTTAAAGACTGTAAAAGAGGATTTGAATGCCCTGATTAATCTGATGAGAGTGCAGAAGATGCGGGAAGAAAACGGAATGAAGCAGACGGGCATTAATAAGCATATGGTCTTTATGGGCAATCCCGGTACGGGAAAGACCACAGTGGCAAGACTTTTAGCGGAAATTTATGCTGGTATCGGAGTGGTGGAAAAAGGTCATCTTGTAGAGGTGGACCGCTCCGGATTAGTCAGCGGTTATGTAGGGCAGACAGCCATGAAGGTGCAGGATGTTGTGGAGGAAGCTTTAGGCGGTATTTTGTTTGTGGATGAAGCCTATACCCTGACCAGCAGCAAGGGACAGAACGATTTCGGGCAGGAAGCGGTTGATACCCTGTTAAAGGCCATGGAAGACCACAGGGACGACCTGATTGTTATTGTAGCAGGCTATACGGATTTGATGCAGGAATTTTTAGATTCCAATCCGGGACTGCGTTCCCGTTTTAATAAGTATATTATGTTTGAGGATTATACGGCGGAAGAGCAGGTTGAGATTTTCCGCTTTATGTGTAAAGGCATGGATTATGTGCTTTCAAAAGAAGCATTGGAAGAGGCGGAACGGTTTTTTAAAGAGCGAAGTGAAAACAAGCCTGAGACCTATGCCAATGCCAGGGATGTAAGGAATTATCTGGAAAAGGCCATTTCCAATCAGGCAACAAGGATAGTGCAGTTAAAAAATGTGGATAAGGAAACCCTTGCCATTCTGGAAAAGGAAGATTTGGAAGGAATCAGTTTGGGATGAAAAAAATCGTAGTGGGTATTCTTGCCCATGTGGATGCAGGTAAAACAACATTATCGGAAGCGCTGCTTTACAGAGGCGGCACCATCAGAAAGCAGGGAAGAGTGGACCATCAGGACGCTTATCTGGATAATTTCCGTTTAGAGCGTCAGAGGGGGATTACGATTTTTTCAAAACAGGCGAAGGCTGTCTTTGGGGAAATGGAGATGACCTTGCTTGATACGCCCGGCCATGTGGATTTTTCCATGGAAATGGAGCGGACTCTGCAGGTGCTGGATTATGCGGTTTTAGTTATCAGCGGAACGGACGGCGTTCAGGCTCACACGGAGACTTTATGGAAATTGTTGGAAGAATATCATATTCCAACTTTTTTGTTTGTCAATAAAACAGACCTGCTGGGAGAGAGGTTTACGGAAGAACAGCGGGAAAGCATGATGAAAAGCTTTCAGGAAAGGCTGGATGCTTCCATAGTGGATTTTACGAAAGATGCTCATATGATGGAAGAAGCCGCCATGTGCGGAGAAGAGGCTATGGAGGAATTTTTGGAGAAGGGCAGTCTTTCCAAAGAAACCATTGCCTTATTAGCTGCGGAAAGGAAATTATTTCCCTGCTTTTTCGGTTCGGCGCTGAAACTACATGGTGTGGATGAATTTATAACGGGGATGAAGAACTACTGCTGTGAATTAGCTTATCCCGAAGCTTTTGGTGCAAGGATATATAAAATCGCTAGAGATGAACAGGGAAACCGTCTGACTTATTTAAAAGTCACGGGCGGCAGCCTGAAGGTAAAAGGGCTTTTAAACGGGGAAAAGGTTGACCAGATACGCATTTATTCAGGAAACAGGTATGAAACGGTGGATGTGGCTTTTGCAGGCTGCGTCTGTGCCGTAACAGGACCGGTAAAGACCTATCCGGGACAGGGAATGGGAATCGAGGAGGAAGGTGCAAAGCCGGTACTATCTCCGGTTATGACTTATCAGGTGCTGTTGCCTGAGCATACTGACCCGGCGTTTGTTCTGCCAAAGTTAAAGGAACTGGAAGAAGAGGACCCGGGACTGCATGTGGTATGGAATGCAAGCCTTGGGGAAATCCATGTACAGATCATGGGAAAGGTACAGCTGGAGATATTAAAAGATATTATCAAAGAGCGGTTCGACATAGAGGCGGACTTCGGAACGGGAAGCATTGTATATAAAGAGACTATTGCCGCTGCTGTAGAGGGGGTAGGTCATTTTGAACCCCTGCGGCATTATGCGGAGGTTCATTTGATCATGGAGCCCCTGCCTGAAGGAAGCGGTCTGGTTTTTGACAGCAACATAAGCGAGGACGAACTGGATTTAAACTGGCAGAGGTTGATTCTGACCCACCTTGGGGAAAGAGAGCATCCTGGCGTACTGACAGGCTCTGCTATAACAGATATGAGAATTACCCTTGCAGGGGGCAGGGCACATTTAAAGCATACGGAGGGCGGCGATTTCAGACAGGCCACTTACCGTGCCGTAAGACAGGGTCTTAAGAGCGGGGAAAGCATATTGTTAGAGCCCTTTTATGACTTTGAGCTGGAAGTTCCAGGAGAGCAGATAGGCAGGGCCATGAGTGATATCCAGAGGATGCAGGGAAACTTTGAACCGCCGGAGACCTTGGGAGATACTTCTCTTTTAAAGGGCAGGGTTCCTGTGGCGTCATCCATTGATTATATGAGTGAGGTCAATGCCTATACCAAAGGGAGAGGCAGGCTGAAGCTGCAATTTGGCGGTTATGCTCCCTGCCATAATGCGGAAGAAGTGATAGAGAGGATTGGCTATGACAGTGAGGAGGATGTGGAGAATCCTACAGGTTCCGTATTCTGTTCCCATGGGAGCGGATTTTATGTAAACTGGAATGAAGTGCCGGATTATATGCATTTAGAGTCCTGTATGATAAAAGATAGTCGAGACCAGAGAGAAGGCAGGAAACAGGAAGAAGGCGGGAAACAGGAAGCTGTCCAAGGCGAAAATGACAAAGCGGGCGGGAGTAAAGGAAGAGAAAAAAAGAAAAGGGAATGGAGCGGATACGCTGATAAAGAGCTGGAAGAAATCATGCTGCGGGAATTCGGACCGGTAAGGAGAAGGGAATACGGCAGCAGGAGCACCAGATATATTGCCGGGGGTAAAAGCGTCGATGCGGGGGAATACTATAAAAAACACAGAGATAAAAATACTAAGCCTGCAGAAAATTATCTGTTAGTGGATGGTTACAACATTATTTTTGCGTGGGATGAATTAAAGGATTTGGCTAAGACCAATCTGGACGCCGCAAGGGGAAGGCTTATGGATATGCTCTGCGATTACCAGGGCTTTACAAAATGCCATCTGATTCTGGTATTTGATGCCTATAAAGTGAAAGGCAATCCGGGAGAAGTGGGGAAATATCACAATATCCATGTGGTATATACCAAAGAGGCGGAAACGGCGGATATGTATATTGAGAAGGTAACAAAAGAGATTGCGCCAAACCATAGGGTAAGGGTGGCGACTTCGGACGGACTGGAGCAGCTGATTATTATGGGGCATGGCGCCATGAGAGTATCGGCAGCCGAATTTTACAGAGAGGTTATGGATGTAAAAGAGAAGGTAAGAGAGATTATAGAGAAAAGACCATAAAAATGAAAGAAGGAAACCGGAAATATGAAATTAATGAAAAGGGAAGAGCAGAAAAAGGAAAACACCTGGGCGCTGGAGGATTTATATATCAATGACGATGCCTGGAAAAACGATGGCATCAGGCTGCAGTTTGCCATAGACGAGATAAAGGAATATGACGGGAAACTACAGAATAGCGCGGGCGAACTGTTAGAATGTCTGAAGGCCTACGCGGATGCAAATTGTTTGTTGGAGGCTTATTATGTCTATGCCAATGAGCGTTACCACCAGGATACGGCAAATTTCTACTACCAGGGCTTTGCGGGAGAAGCAGAGATTAAAATGAACCTTTTGCAGGCGGCAGTTTCCTTTATGGTTCCCCAGATACTGGCAATCCCTAAAGAAAAGCTGGATGAGTTTTACCGGGAGGAGCCGGAGCTTTTGGAATACCGTTTGTTTATTGAAAATATACAGAGGCAGAAGGAACACACTCTGGATGAGAAGGGGGAAGCAATGTTAGCAGCTGCTAACGAAGTGGCAAAGGGAGCATCCAACATTTATTCGATGTTTAATAATGCGGATGTACGGTTTGCGGATATCAAGGACGAAAAAGGAGAAACGGTTCCCCTTACTCAGGGAAGATTTGTTATCTTTATGGAAAATCAGGACCGCAGGGTCAGAAAGGACGCCTTTACTTCTCTTTATGCTACCTATAAGCAGAATATCAATACAGTGGCAGCCATGTTTGATGCCAATGCAAGGGCAGCGGCTTTTTTTGCGAAAGAAAGGCTTTATGACGGCGCCTTGGAAGCTGCGCTGGATGATTCGGAAATTCCCGTAGAGGTTTATCATAAGCTTATTGAAACAGTGCATGATAATCTGGATGCCATGTACGATTACGTGGCTCTCAGAAAGAAGCTTCTCGGCGTAGATGAGCTGCACATGTATGATGTTTATGTTCCTATGGTAAAAGGTGTGGAAAAGAAGTATACTTTTGACGAGGCCAAAGCCCTTGTTTTAGAAGGTCTTGCACCTTTAGGAGAGGATTATATTGAGCTACTTAAGGAAGGCTTTGCTAACCGTTGGATAGATATTTATGAAAATGAGGGAAAGCGCACGGGAGCTTATTCCTGTGGAGCTTACGGCGTGCACCCTTATGTACTGTTAAACTTTCAGGGCACACTGAATCATGTGTTTACCCTTGCCCATGAGATGGGCCACGCTCTTCATTCCTATTACTCGAACATGAATCAGCCCTATTTATATGCGGGTTATAAGATTTTTGTGGCAGAGGTGGCATCCACATGCAATGAAGCTTTGCTGATCCATTATTTATTGGAGAAGACAGAGGATGAAAAGGAGAAGGCATATTTAATTAATTACTTTCTGGAACAGTTTAAAGGAACCCTGTTCCGCCAGACCATGTTTGCAGAGTTTGAAATGATGACTCACGATATGGTAAAGGAGGGAAAGACCCTTACTGCCGATGTGCTTTGTGACACTTACCGTAAGCTGAATGAAATCTATTTCGGACCAGATATGGTAATGGATGAGGAAATTGCATATGAATGGGCAAAGATTCCCCATTTCTATACGCCATTCTATGTGTATCAATATGCTACGGGCTTTGCGGCGGCAATTGCCATCAGCAGCCGCATTCTGAAGGGAGAAGAGGGCGCAGTTGAGGATTACAAACGGTTTTTAAGCGGAGGCAGCAGCATGAGTCCTATTGAACTGCTGAAGCTTTGCAAGGTGGATATGACGGAGAGCAGACCTATAGAGGAAGCCTTAAATGTATTTAGGGAATATTTGGGCAAGATGCAGGAGGCCTGAGGCGGTTTTGTATATCATTATAAAACAAGGTTGAGCAATATAGTGCAATTATATCGGCGGATTAAAAGGGATATATTGCAAAAAACTTAATAAGATAAAGCAAAAAAATGTTATATTGTACTTTTTCGGGAACAATATAAAAATACTATACACATTTGAAATCCAATGTGCTAATATATCGTAACAGTTCAGAGAATTAATAAAAGCTTATAAAAAACAGGCTTGCGTTTGGAAGTTGTCTGTGAATGAATTGTAGCAGAGGAGGCATTGGATTATGACAAAAGATTTGACAAAGGGCTCTCCCATGAAACTGATACTGGGATTTGGAGTTCCCTTATTATTCGGATTATTATTTCAGCAGCTTTATAATGTGGTGGATACCATGATCGTAGGGAAAATGCTGGGAGTGGATGCCCTGGCTGCGGTAGGTTCCACCGGTTCCGTAAATTTTTTGATTCTGGGATTTTGTATCGGAGTATGTAACGGTTTTGCTATTCCCATTGCCCAGAAGTTTGGCGCAAAGGATGATCATGGTCTCAGGAAGTTTGTGGCAGGCTGTGCATGGGCATCTGCTGTCTGTGCAGTTGTGATAACGATTGTGGTAGGCTTTCTCTGCAGGAATATTC
>CAZZHJ010000107.1:759-7530 GCA_964653815.1 uncultured Lachnospiraceae bacterium | reverse complement strand
AATGCCTAATATTCTTTCAATGGCATCCAAATCCTGTTTGCCCCAGTACTGGGCCGTGAGAACTATTGTCCCTGATGTTATCCCAAAGAAAATCAATGTCATAATATAGGAAATCTGTCCGCCTAAAGATGATGCGGACAAAACCGTTTCCGATACTTTCCCTAACATCAGCACGTCAGCAGCTTGCACACCTACGTTGATCAGGTTCTGCAGGGCAATGGGAATTACCATGGAAATAACCATTTTATAAAAATCTTTTTTAGACAGCATCGCTTTCTCCTCCGGAATTTTTATACCGGATTATTATAACAGGGAGCGTCAAAAAAAGCTATGCAGTAATAGTATAATTTATTATTTATTAAACTTTTTGAAAGGGATTTCTGTATTCAGCTACCTCTCCAAGTTCTTCCGCTATGCGCAAAAGCTGGTTATACTTTGCCACACGGTCCATCCTGCATGGTGCGCCGGTCTTAATCTGTCCTGCATTGGTGGCGACTGCCAGATCCGCAATAAAGGAATCTTCCGTTTCCCCGCTTCTATGGCTGATAACCGCCTTATAACCGTTTTTGTGCGCCATCTCTATGGCTTCCATGGCTTCGCTGACCGTACCGATTTGGTTTACTTTTACTAAAATTGCATTAGCAACGCCTAATTTAATGCCCGCATCCAGACGTTTGGTATTGGTAACAAACAGATCATCTCCTACCAGCTGGATTTTATCCCCGATTCTTTTGGTCATTTCTTTCCAGCCTTCCCAGTCGTCTTCTGCCAGCCCGTCCTCAATGGAAATAATGGGATATTTAGAAATAAGCTCTTCATAATAGGAAATCATCTCATTGGCATCCCGGATTACCTCTTTGGTATCCGCTATGTCTTCCTGGGTTGTGCCTGCTTCATACGCACCGTTTGGAATAGCATCCCCTTCTCCTGCAATATTTTTGCGTCTGCGGCTTTCCGTTTCTCCCGGAAAATGATACATGCCGTCAGTTTCATCATATAATTCACTGGACGCCACATCCATGGCAATTTTAATATCCTCTCCCGGCGTATATCCTGCCGCTTTAATGGCGTCTACAATCAAAGACAGCACCGCCTCCGCATCGGGCAAATCCGGGGCAAAACCTCCTTCATCTCCCACGCCGGTAGACAAGCCTCTTTGTTTGCATATCTGTTTTAAATTGTGATATATTTCAGCACAGATTCTTAAACAGTCCCCAAAGTCTTCGGCCTTTACAGGCATAATCATAAACTCCTGAAAATCCACCGTATTATCCGCATGCTTTCCACCGTTTAAAATATTCATCATAGGAACCGGCAAAAGGCTTGTGTGTACACCGCCCAGATACTGGTACAAAGGAATATGCAGCGCCTCCGCTCCTGCTCTTGCAACCGCCATGGACACCGCCAGCATGGCATTGGCACCCAGATTTCCTTTGTTATCCGTTCCGTCGGTTCTGAGAAGCCTTCTATCCACTTCAATCTGATTCAAGGCATTCATATTCATAATGGCATCGGCAATCTTTGTCTCAATATTGTGCACCGCATTACGCACGCCCAGTCCCATATATCTGGTTTCTCCGTCTCGAAGCTCAACCGCTTCAAATTGCCCTGTGCTGGCCCCGCTGGGAACAGCCGCACGCCCTCTATAAAAATGACCCGTCATGGTATCTGTCACAGTAATTTCCGCTTCCACTGTAGGATTTCCCCTGGAATCCAGTATTTCCCTTCCCCGTACTCCTGTAATTCTCATTAATGATTTCATAAAAAATGGACCTCCTTTTTTTACAAAGGGTATCCATTTTTCGTAAAACTTATGCAGAAATTTCCATTTGCCCGGCATTACTCTTGACAGGCAATAATTTTAATACTAAATTTAAATAGTAAGTACGGCTATGCAAAGGGGATGGAAAAATGCTAAAGAAGGAACAAAATAATGAATGGATAGGATACCTGTCTGATGAATTGAACCTGCAGTCACAAAAATCATTTCAAATTGGTTTATTTGAAAAAATCACAAATGACGCTATAAGCGCAAACGCACCTGAAGTAATGGAATCGCTCAACAATTTGTTAAACTGTGCAAATCTGCTGTTGAATCATGCCAGGGAAAATATGACTATGTTAAACCGGATTAACCATTCCGGTATGTGGTCTATGTATTTTGGAGAGGGTTCTCAAATCAGCCGGGTTATGTTTACCAACGAATTTCGTGAAATAACCGGCTATATGGACCGCAATGAAATGGAAGATTCATTAGAAGCATGGAAGTCAAAAATATATGAGCCTGACAGCAGTCGGGTAATGCAGGAATTTTATGACACCATCAACGATACTACAGGGCAAAAAGTTTTCGATGTAGAATACCGTTTACAGACCAAAAACAACGGTCTCCGCTGGATGCGTATGGCCGGCGAACTTGTAAGGCGTGGCGGAAAACCATTTGAATTTATCGGTACTATCACAGATATTACGGTAGCCCATGACAACGCCACGGCACTGGATATTTCCACAAAGCGGCATGACGCCATTGATTCCATACTGAACGAAGGTTCATGGAGCATGAATATCATTAACGGGGATATTGCCAATCCCGAAAATCCATTCTGGTATTCAGAACAATTCCGGAAACTGCTGGGTTTCCATAATGAACAGGACTTTCCTAATTCTCCTGACTCCTACTCCAATCTGCTCCATGAAACAGATAAAAAAAGAGTCATGGAAAGCATTTATCATTATGTAAAAAACGGAACACAGCAGGCGCCCTTGAAACAGGAGTTCCGCATTCGTCATGCAGACGACAGCTACCGATGGTTTCAAATGACTGTCACGGCAGTGTATGATTCTTTTCAAAATCCTATTGTTCTAGCGGCAACGGCATTGGATATCACAGAGCAGAAACGCAGCCGGGAAATATTTGAAGCAGATATGGAAAAAAGTATTCACAGCCTTGCATCAGGACTATCCGAGATCAGCGCTGCCGTAGCTGAAACAACGACAGATGTACAAGGAATGAATGAAAAGCAACAGAGTATTACGCAAGCTGCCGATGCGGTTAATGAAAAGGTAAACGAATCCCTTGAAATCATTTCCCTGATTCAAAGGATTGCCTCCAAAACCAACTTATTATCCCTGAATGCATCTATTGAAGCTGCCAGAGCCGGAGAGGCCGGAAAGGGCTTTGCCGTTGTAGCAGATGAAGTCGGCAAATTGGCAGTTTCCTGCAACGAAACCTCTGAGCACATTTCCCAGAGCCTAAATCAGATGCAGCAATCAATTGAACATATTCTTTCCAGAATAGAAGGTATGAATCAGGCCGTGATATCACAGACCACAAATATGGATAGGATTAATTCCATGACAAAAGAATTGAATGACTTATGTGATCAGGTAAATGAAATTGCACGCACTGTATTTGCATGAGAAATTTTTAAACAAGCCATCGGTTCATCCGATGGCTTGTTTTTTTGCAATTTAAATGCCGTATTCTCCGCACAATATACTACAATAGCTGCTATCTTCAATAGCTTTTTCCCATTCCTCTGTACGATCGTCCTTAAGTAGACACTTATATAACACCTTTATGCGGTGTTCGCCTTCTTCCCTGCCAAGCTCCCGCTCATCTGCTCTGATGATTGCCATTTCTCTCTCTTCGTCAAATTCGTAAATACTCATCTTGATTACCTCCGACTTCTGCTCCATAAGGAAATCTCTTAATATATTCTCCCGGATACATTCTTCTTTCCTTACGCAGGAGTTACCCGTCCATTTTCTTTTCCTGAAACTCCCGCTTTTAAAATGAATTTGTTGGATTTTAAAAGCATTGATTTCAAGACGCCTTCCGGCAGAAAATAGAATGCACCAGATTGTGCAAAAAGAATTTTAGAAATATATGCTTTTATAGAATACTAACATTTTATTAATCGTATGTCAATATACAATATTACGTTTTTCTAAGTGTGCATGCGCCGAATCACTAATTGCACCATACGCAGCACAAACACCAAAAGCAGTATTATAAAAAGCGCAGGAATCAAAACAAAAATTGAAAGGGGATCCTCTGTATATCTCAAAGGATAAAAAATACAAAAAAGTGTTATACCGTAGCACGGCACAAAACAGCTTGTAATTTTCAGAAACGTAAACCGAAAGTTAAAACCACTTTTTATCTGTATCCAATCAGCCACATATAACAGAATAAACAATAAAATTCCCACAGCAATGCCACACATAAGAATCCTGGGATGCCCAAGAATCCCGACAAGATTCCAGACAAGATTCCAGAAAGCCTCAGGCACAAGATTCCAAAAAGCGTCAGGCAGCCGCTCAAGAGTCCAGAAAGCCACGTACTCTACAAGAAACATCTCAATCCCCAGCACAATTCCCCATGCCGGTATATAAAACCCCCGATAAGACATTCCAATAAATGCCAGTCCCATAACCAGCAACACAGCAATACATTCCAACGTCAGCTTACATATCCTCACATTCAGGAAGTCATCTAAAATCTGCTCCCTATTGTCCTCATTTATCACTACCTCCCAACAATCTGTATTTGTTGTTAATAAAACTTGATCTTCTCCCTTTAAAATCTGCAAAATTTCCCACTCATCATGATGCACATCAATCCCCCAGGAACCATAATGATGAAAAATCTCATCCGAGGTCTTTGCCTTATCGAACACAGTTTCCCCGATATCTTTTCCAAAGCAGGCAACAATCGGTACAATTGCCACAAGATATAAAATAACCAACTTACGTTTTGCATTTTTTAAGACAGTCTTTTGCATTTCCTCTTCCCCTTAATACTTCATCTACAGTACAAATTAACATTGAAATACATACTTAGGTAAAATACTACCATTTATTTCATTCAACGTCAAATTCCGGACACTCTCCGGCCTAACATATATTTAGTCGCATAAAACCAACCCCAAAGGCCGCACGGAATAGAAATGCTCTCGCACTTGGAGAAAAGTCTTTCTGTTTTTAATAATCCTTATTAGAAATCGAAACTTTTTCTTACAGTCCGCTCCGCGTTCAAGGGGTAACAGCCCCGGACGGGCTGTTAAGCGTCTCTGCGGCACGGATGCCGCATTGACGCGTCCCCGTAAACCGCCGATTCCTCCATGCGGACTGTTAGAAAAATTCGATTTATAATACAATTATTAAAAACAGAAAGACTTTTTCTCCAAGTGCGGGAGCATTTCTATTCCGTGCCGGCCACCGTCCATCAAATATTCGTCCTGACCAGTTTCGGCATATACCCGTTCTCTTTTAATGCCTCCATAATCTGTCCCTTATGCTCCGTTCCGAAAGCCTCCATGGTAATCCGCAATTCCACAGCCGCATTCCTGTTGGTGGAGACAAACTGATTATGTTCCAGCTTAATAACATTTCCGCTAGCCTCTGCAATAATTCCCGAAACCCTGCAGAGCTCTCCCGGCTTGTCAGGAAGCAGTACAGAAACCGTAAAAATTCTGTCCCTGAAAATCAATCCCTGCTGAACTACAGAAGACATAGTAATAACATCCATGTTTCCGCCGCTCAAAATGGAAACAATTTTCTTATTCTTAATATCCAGATGCTTCAGTGCAGCAACAGTCAGTAAACCGGAATTCTCTACGATCATCTTATGGTTTTCCACCATATCCAGAAAAGCCACAACCAGTTCTTCATCCTCTACTGTAATAATGTCATCCAGATTTTTCTGCAAATAAGGGAAAATATTGCTTCCCGGCGTTTTAACCGCTGTACCGTCCGCAATGGTGCTGACTGAAGGAAGGGTTACTACCTTTCCCTCTTTTAAGGATTCCTGTAAACAGTTGGCTCCCGCAGGCTCCACACCGATTACTTTGATTTTGGGATTTAAGAGCTTTGCCAGAGTGGAAACACCTGTAGCAAGTCCGCCGCCGCCGACGGGCACTAAAATGTAATCCACCAGAGGCAGTTCCTTTACAATTTCCATGGCAATGCTGCCCTGACCTGTGGCAACAGCCGGATCGTCAAAGGGATGGATAAAAGTATAGCCCTGCTCCTTAGCCAATTCTAATGCCTTATCACATGCCTCATCATATACATTTCCGCAAAGAACCACTTCTGCCCCATAGCTCTTGGTTCTGTTTACCTTAATGAGAGGTGTGGTAGTAGGCATAACAATAACGGCCTTGGTACCATAGCATTTTGCCGCATAGGCAACGCCCTGGGCATGATTGCCGGCGGAAGCGGTAATAATTCCTTTTTTCCGCTCCTCTTCGCTTAAGGTGCTCATTTTATAATAAGCGCCCCTTACCTTGTAAGCCCCGGTAAACTGCATATTTTCCGGTTTCAGGTAAACCTTGTTGCCAGTCTGGCTGCTTAAATACTCACTATAAACCAGTTCTGTGGGAAGGGTCACTTCCTTTACCTTCTCCGATGCCTCTTCAAATCTCTCCAACGTCAACATTTCACTGCTCATTTTATCCCTTCTTCCTGCTCCTTAAGCCTCAGGAGCCACATCAAACAATGCGTTTACAAACTGGTCCGCATCAAATTTCTGTAAATCTTCAATACTTTCTCCTACGCCGATATATTTAACCGGTATCTGCAGCTCCGACTGGATTGCCACGGCAATGCCGCCCTTTGCTGTTCCATCTAATTTAGTCAGGATGATTCCCGTCAAATCCGCCACCTGGGCAAACTCTTTTGCCTGGTTTAAGGCATTCTGTCCTGTAGTTCCATCCAGGACAACTAGATTTTCCCGATGAACGCCGGGAAATTACCTGTCGATAATCC
>CAZZHJ010000107.1:0-749 GCA_964653815.1 uncultured Lachnospiraceae bacterium | reverse complement strand
TTAAATTTTTCTTATTATGCAGTCTTCCTGCCGTATCGCACAAAAGCACATCCACATGCCTTGCCTTTGCCGCACTGACCGCATCGTAAATCACACTTGCAGGGTCCGCCCCTTCGCTTCCTGAAATAATGTCCACGCCGGCTCTGTGGGACCATTCCTCCAGCTGCTCGATGGCTGCCGCACGGAAGGTATCCGCCGCCGCTAGAAGCACCTTTCGGCCTCCGTCCTTCAGCTTACCCGCCAGCTTTCCTACAGAGGTGGTCTTTCCCACGCCATTGACGCCGATTACTAACACCACCGACTGCTTTGTCTCAAAGTCATAGGCGGTTTCCTCCACCTTCATCTGCTCCTTAATACCGTCGATTAAAAGCTGCTTGCACTCCGAAGGCTCCTTGATATGCTGCTCTTTTACCTGCTCCCTCAGACGCTCTACAATCTCTGTGGTGGCATTAACCCCGATATCTCCCATGATCAGGATTTCTTCCAGTTCTTCATAAAAATCCTCATCGATGTTGGAAAATCCGGAAAACACATTATCAATGCCCCGTACTATATTATTCCTCGTCTTGGTCAGTCCTGCTTTCAGCCTGCCAAAAAAACCTATTTTTTCTTCTTCCATAGACCCTCCTTGAAACGATTCAGAACCAAGCAAAAGGAAAGCATCAAAGATGCGGCTTTGCGAATGGTTCTGAATAATTTAATTTATTTAATATCCTTTTCTATGAGGTCCACGCTGACCAGAGTGGAAA
>CAZZHJ010000106.1:0-7669 GCA_964653815.1 uncultured Lachnospiraceae bacterium | reverse complement strand
CGGAGCCTACCCTTAAACCCACATTGACAAATACCGGATTGCAGGAATTCATGGTCGCAGTTAAAAAATTTTCTGCGCCATGCCCCTGGGTCTTATGGCATCGTATCTTTCTGTCTTCCACGATACAATATCCCGGACAGGAAAACTGGTCTTCCATCGTCACCACCCGTGACTCCAGTCCGGCAGCCGCCGTAATAATCTTAAAAGTGGATCCGGGCTCATAGGTATCGTTAATACATCCGTTTCTCCACATTCTGTTTGCCGCTTCCATGGAATTTCCCGAAACTGCCGCAAGCATCTCTCCTGTCTTCACCCCATAGACGCTTTCCAGATTAAAAGGATCGTTCAGATCATATTCCGGCACATTGACCATGGCAAGGATTTCCCCGTTTCTGGGATTCATGACAATAATGGAAACGCTGTCCGCCTCCTTAGCTTCCATTGCCTGCTCCGCCAGCTGCGTGGCATAGCTTTGAATGTTCATATCAATGGTCAGCGTCAGGTCATTGCCCGCTATGGGCTCGATTCTTCCTTCCCCTGCCGCATCTATTTCCACACCCTTGGCGTCTGTTACTGTTAATATTGTTCCATCAATCCCCCGTAAATAATCCTCGTATTTTACTTCCAGTCCCAGTATCCCCTGATTATCTCCTCCCGTAAATCCCAAAATCTTGCTTCCGAGAGTGGAATATGGGTAAAAACGCTTGTAATCTTCGTCCACTTTCACGCCAGCCAGATTGCATTCCCTGATTTCATCCCCTATAGCCTTATCCACATTGCTCTTAATCCGTTCTATAGAGGATACCTTTTCCACCTTTTTGCGTACCGTCTCGGGGTCCATTTCCAGCTTCTGCGCCAGGACGTTTACCACCTCGTCAGGGTTCTGAATCTGGGAATGAATGACGGAAACCGTACAGACAGTCCTGTTGTCAGCCAGCACAATACCGTTCCGATCCAGTATTCTTCCCCTTGCCGCCTTAATATCCCTTTCTCTCTCATGGAGATCATCCGCTTTTGCAGTATAATATTCTGAGCAGAAAATCATCAGGTAAAAGATTCTTCCTGTTAAGGAAAGCATAATCAGCACCGTAACAAAAAATACGATCACGATTTTCCTTTTATGATATGTCTGATAACCTCTCAAAAAAATCCACCCGGTAATATCTTTATAATAATCTATTAAATTTCCTGACAGGTTATTCCACTACATCACTTTTCCTTACCGACCTTACGGTTCATTTAGGGTATCATCAGTAAGTGCCCCTATTCCGCCCAAATCGGAGGCAGTAGGATCAATGGGCATAAAATCTATGGGATCCAGCAGTTCTCCCGTATTGGGATCCAGTACATTGCCTGTCGCAGGGTCTACCTTGATTTCCGGCGCTTCCGGTGTTTCTCCCGTTTCCCCGCCTTCCTCAGCCGGTTCCTCTCCTTCTTCAGGGGTTTCTTCCTGTCTTCCGCCGGAAATGATTCCCAGCTCCCGCAGCCTTTCTTCCTCTTCTTCGGATATATCCTCTGTACGGAATACCTGAAGATAAGGCAGAATTTCCGTTAAAATATTTTGTGTGATTTCCTGTGCGAAGTTAGAATGAGGCTGGTCTTCTACATTGGGTCTGTCAATTACCACATAGATCATAACCTGAGGATCGTCTACAGGGGCAAATCCCATAAAGGAAACCACATAATTCCCCTGCTTTCTGGGATACATCTCAGCTGTTCCCGTCTTTCCGCCGATATAGTAACCTGCCGGCACTGCCAGCTTACCGGTTCCCACATTACATACCTGGAACAGATATTCCCGCATCTGTGCGGATGTGGACTCCGATATGGTCTGTTTTAAAACACGGGGTTCTATTTTTTCCAGGGTGCTGCCGTCGGCATTGCGAATTTCCTTTACCATATGCGGCTGGTAATAATAACCGCCGTTAATGACCGAGCAGAAGGCAGACGCCATCTGTATCATAGTCACATTATATCCCTGTCCGAAGGTAGATATGGCCAAATCAGAGGCCACCATTTCATCGGGATCATAGACCAGGGTATTTGTTCTCGCCTCTCCCGCCAGATCGATATTGGTCTTCAGCCCCATATTATAATTGCTCAAGTATTTCATAAAGCTGTTTTTCCCCATAGCTTCACCCACCTGCATCAGCGCAACGTTGCATGACTGCTCAAGAGCGCCTGATACGGTCACCATCTGATGTCCGATTCTTTTATTACAGTGGATTTCATGCCCGCTCACGTTATACACGCCGCCACAGTAATAGCTTTCTGAGCCGTTGATGGCGCCGCTGTCCAAAGCCGCTGCAATGGTCAAGGACTTTGCCGTAGAGCCCGGCTCATAGGTATCGGAAATACAGAAATTCCTCCAGATTTCATTTAATGCGGCATAATAAGCTTCATCGTCCATTGCCGCAATTTCTTCCGCCGTATAAAAACTGTTTTCACTTAAGGAACGGGGATTATTCAAATCAAATACCGGATATCCCGCCATGGCAAGCACTTCCCCGCTATTGGGGTCCATAACAATAACACCTGTATTGTAACTCCCCGCCTGTCCGGCACGCCATGCATTAGCCCCTTCATGCTCATGGTTCCACTGTTCCACATATTTTTCTACGATTCCCTGAATGTTGGCATCAATGGTGGAAACGATGGTCTTTCCATCCACGGCCGCCTTGGTAGTACGCTCCAGATTGGAATCCTCTGTCATATATCCGTACTCCCTGCCGTTTACCCCGTTTAAGATGCTGTTATAATATTCTTCCATTCCAAAGGTTCCTACATTATCTGCCGTGGTAAATCCAATGGCATCACAGGCAAGGGTTCCGTAAGGATAAATCCTCTTATACTCTTCTTCAAACCAAATCCCCTTTATGTTAGGGTATTCCTTAGGATTTCCCTGCATTGCCACGAAATCCGCAATTTCTTCATAGGTCAGCTGTTTCAGCAATACATAATACTTGTTATTTGTATTGGTGGTAATATGTGTACGCAGTGCATCGATATCCACATCAAAGCATGCATCCACTGCCGCCAGTGTGGGTTCTAAGGAACCTTCTGTCTTATTAATTACGTCCGCATCCACAACCAGGTTATAGACCTTTTCGCTGTATGCCAGCTTCGTCCCCTGTGCATCCAGAATATCTCCCCGCTTAAAGGGTATTACAGTACTGACATAATTCTGTTGCGACAGAATCTGCTTTTTGTAATTTTCCCCATTCTCTTTATTGATCATGATAAGCCGTACACTCAACCCAACAAAAGCCAGCAGCACTATTAAAAACAGTACTACCAGCTTCTTTTGCATCTTAAGGGAAAACCGCTTTGCTTTCATTTCTTGTTCCCGCTGCGTGTTTCTTCCGTTATTTCTCACTTTTACACCACCTTAAGGCATATCTCTATGCTGTCTTACATAATCATCGCCCTGTGTTTCCACTTCTACAATCTGTCCCTCCTGGGCATATTGCATTCCCAACTCATTAATCGCCACACTCTTTACATATTCCAGGTCTATGGAAGAAATAATCCTGCTGTATTCCTCATCATTGGCAAGCTTTAAAGCATTCAACTGGCTTTCTTTTCTGGCAATGGATTCCAATGCCGCAGTATTATTTGCCTGAAGCCTGATATAACCAATTAAAATGACAGATGCGAGACAAAGGGCAAATGCCAGAAATGCCACATATCCGATATTCATATGGGCAGCCTTTTCCCTGTTTCTCCGCACAGTATGGCTGGTTCTTTTTTTTGGAACTTCTTTAATCTCTCTTCTTACATCAATTTTTCTGACTGCAGAACCGTCTATATAGTATTCGCCATATCCGCCGCTTCTGCCATAGCTTCTCACATCGTTGTAAGAACGGCTCCTCCTTCTATTTGCACTCATTTTATACCCCCATAAATTTCCTTTTATTTCTGTTTTATTCTCTGTTTCCCGTATCCTGTCCTTCTCTTTCTTCTGTCCGCTCAAATATTCTGAGCTTTGCACTTTTAGACCGGCTGTTTTCCTCCATCTCCCCTGCCGAAGGCAGAACCGGCTTTTTCGTCACAACCCTCCCCAAAGGGCTGTTGCCGCACATGCATACCGGAAATCCCGGCGGACATGTACACGGGTTTTCCTGTTTCTTAAAAGCGGATTTTACAATACGGTCTTCCAGAGAATGAAAGGTAATGATACAGATTCTTCCTCCCGGATTTAAAAACCTTATCATTTCCTCCAGGGAGTTCTTCAACACATCCAGTTCCCTGTTGCATTCAATACGGATTGCCTGAAAGGTCCTTTTGGAAGGATGTCCTCCCGATGCCCTCATCTTTGCCGGTATTGCCGCTTTTATGATGTCGTTTAATTCAAAAGTGGTTTCTATGGGCTTTTCTTCCCTCGCTTTCACGATATGCCTGGCAATATTATTGGCGAATTTGTCTTCTCCGTAGTCCCTGATGATTCTCGCCAGGTCAGCCTGGGAATATTCGTTGACAATGTCCCTTGCACTAAAAGTCTGCCTCTGGTCCATTCTCATATCCAGCGCCGTATCGTACTTATAAGAAAAACCTCTTTCTGTGGTATCCAGCTGGTAAGAAGATACTCCAAGGTCCAGTACAATTCCATCCACGCCTGTAACGCCGGCTGCCTTCAATGCGGAAACCGCATTTTCATAATTGTCATGAAACAGTGTGACCTTGTCCTCATAGGCTTCAAGCCTTTTTCCTGCCGCTTTGATTGCAGCCTCATCCTGGTCAATGCCATAGAACCTGCCGTTCTTCCCCAGTCTTTTCACAACCTCTAAAGCATGTCCGCCGCCGCCTAAAGTGCCGTCTACGTAAATGCCTTCCGGTTTTACCTTCAATCCTTCAATTGTCTCCTCAAGCAAAACCGATTTGTGTGAAAAATTCATCTTAACTCCCGGGTTCTCTTAGAACGAAATGCCAAAGGATGCCAATTCCTCTGCAATATCATTAATGTCTTCATAAGCGGAAATCTCATCCCATTTTCCTTTATCCCAGATTTCCACATGGCCGCCTACTCCGGCAAATACCACATCCTTTTCCAAAGCTGCATGCTCCCTTAGGACCGCCGGCACCAGAATCCTTCCCTGCTTGTCCACTTCCACTTCCTGTGCCCCAGAAATGAAAAAGCGCTTAATCTTGCGGACCTTTGCTTCCAAATCGGATTTTTCGTTTAATTTGTCGATGAAAGTGTCAAACTCATATTTTTCAAACACAAACAGACACCCCTCCAGTCCTTTGGTAATGACAAATTCATTACCAAGCGTTTCCCTGAACCTGGAAGGAATGATCAGTCTGCCCTTGGCATCTATTGTATGATTATACTCACCCATGAACATACTTTATCACCGCCAAACCACTGAAAAACACTTTCGGAACCAATCTTCCACTTTTATGGGATATCGTGGCACTTTCCACCACTTTCCACCACTTATGTCTTATAATAGCCTAGTTTTTAATGTTTGACAAGGGATTTTTTTTGCCGGAAAAGCCCAAAAAAACGGCTCTGCAATGAAATTGCAAAGCCGTTTTTCACTTTTGGCACAAGATATAGTGTTTCTATATTCCATTTAAACCAAATATGGTTTTTTAAGAGTTTTAAAAATTTTTAAATTTTTTTTTGATTTTTTTCTATTCAGAGCCCTGATCCTCCACTTTTCCCCCCGCCTCTTTTGACAAAGTACCTGGTAACGCTCCCTTTTTGTAGAGATACAAATGCATGGCAATGGCAGATATCAGTGCCGCAGCAAATAAAATACCGCCCAACATCTGTGATACCGCAATGCCCGTAGAACCAATCTGCAGCTGGTCTGTACGAAGCCCTTCTACAAAAAAGCGGACAATACCGTATCCTCCCAGATACCAGAGAGCTATCTCGCCATCAAACTTTTTGTGCTTTCTGTATGCCCACATAATCAACAGAAGCGTCAGATTCAGCACACTCTCATACAGGAACGTGGGATGAACCTGGATGTAATTGGTCCCTTCCACAATATGGGCTGCAATATCGGGCGAAATATCCGACATTCGCACCATTTCCACAGGAAGCCTCATGGCAAAAAGAGAATCCGTATAACCGCCAAAACACTCTCTGTTCATGAAATTGCCCCAGCGTCCCATAATCTGTCCCAGAAGTAGTCCAAAAACACCTGCATCCACCATGCCGAAGAAGGACTGTTTCTTTAATCTGGAAAAGATAAACAGTGTCAGAAAACCGCCTATGACGGCTCCATATATAGCTAAGCCTCCGTGGCGCAGGTTGAATATCTCCCAAAAATTATCCTTGTATATATCCCAGCTGAATACCACATAGTAAATTCTGGCTCCTATTACTGAGAATACAATGGCATAAATGCTGAAATCCCACCAGAGGTCATCAGGCTGTCCCAGTCTTTTGCCTTCTTTTGATGCGAGGGTAAAGCCCAGAAACACACCGAGGGCGATGATTACGCCGTAAAAGGCGATTTCAAAGCCGAAAACAGAAAAGCTCTTAGGAATATTCGATAAGTATATATTAAGATTGGGAAATGCAATATCCATTTTCCCCATAACATCTGTCATTTTATTTCTGCTCCTTTCCCAGCAGTATCGTTGACCGAATTTTTATCTTATACATTAAAACGGAAGAGGATAACGTCGCCATCCTGTACTACGTATTCCTTTCCTTCCATGCCTACAAGGCCTTTTTCCCTTGCTGCGGATAAGGAGCCCAGCTCCAGCAGGTCTTTGTAGTTGACCACTTCCGCTTTGATAAAGCCTCTTTCAAAATCGGAATGTATCTTTCCTGCGGCCTGGGGCGCTTTGGTGCCCACTTTAATGGTCCATGCCCTTGTTTCGTCCTCTCCTGCGGTCAGGTAACTGATTAGACCTAAGAGTTTGTAGGAAGCTTTAATCAGTTTTTCCAGGCCAGACTCTTTTAATCCCAGATCCTCTAAAAACATGGCTTTCTCATCATCATCCAGTTCTGCGATTTCCTGCTCAATCTGGGCACAGATCACAAATACCTCGCTGCCCTGTTTTGCAGCATATTCCCTTACCTTGGCAACCTGGGCATTAGAGGTTCCGTCGTCTGCAAGCTCATCTTCCGCTACATTTGCCGCAAAAATAACCGGCTTCGCCGTCAGCAGATTATACTCTGCAAACCATCCTTCCTCATCTTCATCCCCGCATTCAAAGGTAATTGCCAGTTCTCCGTTCTCCAGATGCGCCTTTACTCTTTCTAACAGATTCAGCTCCTTTGCAAGGGTCTTATCCATCCTTGCTCCCTTAGCCGTCTTTGCAATCCTTCTCTCCAGAATCTCAATATCCGAAAAAATCAGTTCCAGATTAATGGTCTCTATATCCCGAAGGGGGTCCACACTGCCATCCACATGCACCACATTATCATCCTCAAAGCAGCGTACCACATGGATAATGGCATCCACTTCCCTGATATTGCTCAAAAACTGATTACCGAGCCCTTCCCCTTTGGAAGCGCCCTTTACAAGCCCCGCTATATCCACAAATTCTATGACAGCATTGGTTACCTTCTTGGAATGATACATATCTCCCAAAAGCTTCAACCTTTCATCAGGCACCGGCACGATTCCCACATTGGGGTCGATGGTACAGAACGGATAGTTTGCCGATTCTGCTCCTGCCTTTGTTAATGAATTGAATAATG
>CAZZHJ010000105.1:0-7827 GCA_964653815.1 uncultured Lachnospiraceae bacterium | reverse complement strand
GACAAGAATCGGTTTTGGGTCAAAGGTAGTCATTACAGGAGATGCCTCCCAGAAGGATTTGAATGCAGGAACCAAATCAGGCCTGGATGTGGCGGTCAGAGTTCTCTCCGGGGTGGATGAAATAGCATTTTGCAATCTGACCAGCAAGGATGTTGTAAGGCATCCTCTGGTACAGAAGATAGTCAAGGCATATGAAGATTATGAAGAGAAGGAAAAACGGCAGGCAGGCCGTACCAAAAGGACACCAAAGAAGGGTAAAAGAGTTGGAACATGAGAGTTCGTTTAAAGGATGAAAAGTGGATTATAATATCAAGAATATTCTTTTCGGCCATGATTCTGCTGTGCGGGCTTTTATGGACGTTTTTGTCAGGATATCTGCATAAGATATCGGATTTCGTGCTTTACCGCAATCTTGTACTGGCAGTTTTTATGGCATTGCTGATTATTTTTGTCTATCTTGAAGCTGATAGGAAAAAGCTGCTGTTTTCATGGAATAACAGACATATGGGCAGGTTTACGTTTCTGGTCTGCCTGTTTATGGCGTTTTTAGCGGGGATGGGCGAAGTGCCTTATCTGGCTGCGCCTGTTTTTGCAGGAGCGGTGATTCTGACTGTTTTTTCAGGCAGCTATTGCGGCCTGGTAAGCTACAGTGCCATGGTTTTACAGTATTGTATTTTAAACGGTCTGGATGTAACACAGGTCATTGTTCTGCTTTTGACCGGACTGACAGGCGCATTGCTTTTTATGAGCCTGGACCGTAATTTAAGATATGCAGGGATTTTATTTACCTGTCTGGCAGGAGATTTTATCTGTTACAGTCTGTTTTTTGTCATGACGAGAGAGGGACAGGCTTTAGGTGATGCTTTGCTATATACAGGGATTCGTCTGTTTTCCGCATTGGTTGTACTGCTCATAGTATTAAAAATATTGGGGACGGTCTGTATTTACAGGGACGACAAAAAACTGTCTGAAATAAACCAGCCCGATTATAAACTGCTGATGGAATTAAAAGGTGTCAGCAAACAGGCGTATTTTCATTCCATTCATACTGCATATCTTTGCGAGAAGCTTGCCCGTAAAATAGAAGCGGATGTTCCCCTGGCAAAGGCGGGAGGATTTTATATCAAAATAGGTATGCTGGAAGGCCAAGACACCATAAAAAATACAATTCAGGTAGCGTCCAAAAACAAGTTTCCATCCGCTCTTGTCCGGCTGTTGAAGGAATACGGTATAAGAAATATGAAAAAAGTATCCAAGGAAGCGGTTATTGTACAATTATCCGATGCTATGATAGCTACCATATCCTTTTTGTTTATGAAAGATAAAAATGCTTCCTTGAATTTTGAAAAGGTTATTGATGTTATCATTAAAAAGAAAATGGATAATGGGGACTTTGAACATTGTGACTTGACTATGGAAGAACTTAGTGAGATCAAAAAAGGGTTTATGGAGGAAAAAATGTACTATGACTTTTTACGTTGAAAATGAAACCGGAGAGACATTCCCTTTTCCCATGGAAGAAACCATAGATAGGGTGATCCGTACCGCGTTGCTTTGTGAGCATTGTCCTTATGATGCGGAAATCAACCTTTTGATTACAGATCAGGAGGGAATCCGTGTTTATAACAAAGAATACCGGGGCATTGACAAGGAAACGGATGTATTATCCTTTCCCGGTGTGGATTATGAAAAACCGGGGGATTTTTCCGTTGCCAGCCGAGATGAAAGCAGTTATTTTAATCCGGAAACAGGAGAGATTCTGTTGGGAGATATTATTTTATGCAGGGACAGGGTGATTTCCCAGTCAGAAGAATACGGACACAGCATTTTAAGGGAATTTTCATTTTTGCTTGTACACAGTATTCTGCATTTACTGGGGTACGACCACATGGAGCAGGAAGAGGAAGCAGTGATGCAGACTCATCATGAAAAAATTATGGAGAAGTTGAATATTCTCCGGTAAGAGGAGCACAATATGGCAGAACAAAAAAGATTAAAAAGACAGAATTTTATTGCGAAAAATAAGCTTCGGGCTGTTGCGGGAATTGTAATGTTTGTGGCAGTTCTTTTGAAAATGATTTTTCTCTATAAAAAAATTGATAATACGGGAACCGGCTTTTATTTGACAGCTTATACCTTTGTGCTGATCATTGCGCTTATGTTATCCCTGTCTTTAAGGGAAGTGGTTAAAAAAGCGGTTTCTTATAGAAAATCCAGGAATCAGTATAAAAATGCTGTCAAAATCATGAAAACAGGAAGTCTTATGGGGCTTGTCCTGGGGCTGGCACTCTTTTTCTTCTTTTTGCTTCTTGCAGGAAGGATGACAAATGGAGCGTTCCATATGGGAGCTTACGGAACCTTTACCATGATTTTTGCTGCCGGGGCATTTCCTTTTATGTTTGTATCCGCAGCTATTCTCGGATGTTTTGACGGATTTGATTTTGATATGCCGGATGGCGCTGCAAAAATCATATTTAGCATATCTGATTTGCTATTGAGCATGGTCCTTGTAGTAGTTGCCTGTAGAATCGGTGAAAAACATGGAAATCTACTGCATGATGCCAATGTAGTATTTGCATTCGGAGCTGCCGGTGCAGCGGCAGGTTTCTGTGGGGCATGTTTTATGACAGCGGTCTGGCTGTTAGCATTATTCCAGGCATTCCGCCAGAAGATACGCGGTAAAATTGCCGAGGATACCAGCCGCGTGCAGGAAAGCCTTGGGGAACAGGTCATAGCAATAATCTCTGCCAGCGGGGAATCTTTTACCCGTTATGTCATATGGTATGGGACTTTGTTAGTAAATCAGCTTTTGTTTTTCCGGTTTTTCCGTGGACTGGAGGCAGAAAGCGGCAGTGTATATCAGTCAGTTCTCCTGTTCGGGGATTATCTGAAAGAGATGCTCTGGTATATTCTTCCCCTTATACTGACAATGATGCTAGGAGATTTTACAGCTAACAGTTTGGAAAAGGTTATGCAAAAGGATGATTTATATCACGGAGGCATGAGAATCGTCATGGGGATAAAGCAATATCTGTGTTTTATCCTGCCCATAATTTGTGTGCTTGGAGTTGTACATGGTGCGTTGCAGGAATCTGTATTTATGGGTGAGTCACATTCTGTTTTGCTTACAGTATCCTTTGCACTGTTTGGTTTTGCCTATTTAGAAGCGGGAATGTTAAAAGGAGCCGGGAAGGAATGGCTGGGAATGAGCTGCGGACTGGCCGCATTTGTTGTCCAGACAGCCGGTGCAGTATTTTTATTAAAAGAATGTCATGATATTGTACCTGTTATATATTGTAATCTGATTTTTTCAGCAGTTCTGTTTTGTGGCTGCAGTGTATGCCTGTTACAGTTTTGCGTCTACAAAAAGAATCTTGTTAGACATCTGGCAATGCCTTTTGCAGCTGTTTTTGCCGCAGTCATTGCAGCTGTCTTATGTATGTTCTTAAAGGCGGCAGGTAACATTTTAGCAGTCGTGATTGCACTGCTGGCGGCCTTTGCGGTTCACATGATAACGCTGGTGGTAACAGGATGCATTAAGGATGGGGAATTCCATGAATTTCCCCAGGGGAACCTTCTGGCTGCGCTGGGAAGGCTTATGGGCTTATATTCCTGAGTCTGTGCATCATTCAATTGAATAAATTTTATGTTTTGGGCTGATACTGATATAAAAGGAGTAAATTATGAAATATTTATATCGTATCAGCCTTACTTTTATGATTTTAACCATTCTTTCGGCAGCGTTACTGAGTGGTTTTTATTTTTATCAAATGCACAATGGAAGCAAAAGGAAAACGGCAGAAGACAAGATAGAGGAAACTGCTGTTACAAAGGACCAGATAGATTGTGATACAGAATATGTCATATTGGAGCAGAATCTGAATTCGGGTAAAAGCGAATCTTTGGTAGAAGAGATACCCTCAAAATATATCGGAAGGACAAAAGAGCAGCTGATATCCATTTTGGAGCAGGAGGAAAGATCCCCCTCTTTAAGGGACAGACAGAAGGGTATTGTCTCCATAAGGCTGTCCGCTTTTTCCAATGAAAGAGTGGTTGTGGTAAAAACCTACGAAATAAAAGAAAACGGAACTGAGGAAGAAGAATCAGGGGAATCCGGAACAGAAACGGAAGAGGTGGAAGAAACAATGCAGTCCGATATGGAAACAATCGGGACGGAAAATACCGAAGGAGTCTATTATCTTATGGCTAACGGGGGCATTGTTTATGTATATCAGGGAGATATGAAGACTCTGTATTTGGCAACGGATATTACCATTGACCAGCTTCCGGACGATGTGAGACAGGAGATATTAGATAAAAAATATATAAAAAACGAAGAAGAACTTTACAATTTTCTTGAGTCTTATTCCAGTTAGAGGTATAATTTTATTATCTGTGCACGGAGGAATAATGATGAAAAAAACTGTATGTATTGTAGGAGGAGGAGCATCCGGGATTATGGCTGCCATAGGAGCGGCGCAGGCAGGAGCCTGTGTGACTCTTTTGGAACATCAGGACCGCATTGGCAAAAAAATTCTGCTGACCGGTAATGGAAAATGCAATCTGACCAATCTGGAAATGGACCGCCATGCATACAGTATTTCAGAGGAAAATGCTTTGCCGGACCAGGTATTAAAACAGTTTGGACAGAATGAACTGATGGAACTGTTTAAAGAGCTGGGGATGCGTTTGAAGGTATGCAGGGATTCCTATGTCTATCCGGAATCCGAAGCGGCTGCAACGGTAGTAAATGTACTGAGGCGGGCATTAGATACGCTGAAGGTTTCCTGTGTAACAGATGTCCATATCAAAGAAATTCATACGGAAAAAGGAAAGAATCGTAAGGACAAGCGATTTGTTGCCTACACAGACAAAGGGAATTTTGAAGGGGACTGCATGATTCTTGCCTGCGGCGGGAAATCCTTTCCCAAAACAGGTTCGGACGGTTCAGGTTTCGGACTGGCAAAAATGCTGGGATTAGAAGTAAAACCGGATTATCCGGCCCTTACCGCCATGGTCTGTAAGCGGGAAGGACAAAAGATTCTTGCAGGACTTCGTACAGACGGCGAGGTAACTCTTTATATAGATGGGAAAAGGGCGGCTTCTGACAGAGGCCAGGTCCAGCTTACAGATTACGGAATTTCCGGCATCCCCGTCTTTCAGGTCAGCGCACCGGCATCCAAGGCATTGCAGGAACATAAGGATGTGCGGATAGATTTGAATTTATTTCCGGAAATGACCACAGAGGAAGTTTTCATGGAAATAAAAAAGCAGCTGAACCGTTTTCCGGGACTGTCCTTTGAAGAAGCGGCTGTGGGAATGTTACATAAAAAGTGGATTGAATATTTTAAGGGACAGCCTTATTTGAAAAAAATTGACCGGGTAGAGGCTATTCCGGACGAAAAGATAAAAATACTTGCAAAAGAATTGACAGCCATGGAGTTTCCCGTAATGCAGGCAAAGGGATATGACTTTTGCCAGATGACGGGCGGCGGCGTAGATACAAGCCAGGTGGACTGCCATCTGCAGTCGGTTAAGCTTCCGGGCCTGTATATTGTAGGGGAAATGCTTGATGTTGTAGGTAAATGCGGCGGTTATAATCTGCAATGGGCTTTTTCCACAGGATATATAGCGGGCTGTCACAGCGCCGGCAGGGATACATTTTCCAAAAAGGATTCAGTATTAAAATGATAAAATACCAGCAATTGAAAATGCCTCCGGGATATACCACGGAGCAGATTAAGGAGAAAATTTCAAAACAACTGCATATTTCCAAAGAAGAAATTCTGGATATGGGTATTTTAAAGGAATCCATAGATGCAAGGAAAAAGCCGGATGTGTTTTATTTGCTGTCCGTGGCATTTTCCTGCAAAAGGGAAGAGGAAATCCTTCGGAAATATGGTAAAAAAACTCCCATTACCCCCTATAAAGCCAAAAGCGTTGTATTTCCAAATGTGGATAAAGAGAGGATGAAATGCAGGCCTGTGGTTGTAGGTGCGGGACCGGCAGGACTTTTTTGTGCATACTATCTTGCAAAGGCAGGACTTTGTCCCATTTTGTTAGAGCGGGGCAGATGTGTGGAAGAACGGATAAAGGATGTGGAGGCCTTTTGGGAAACGGGCGTGCTGAACCCCGATTCCAATGTGCAGGTTGGGGAAGGCGGCGCAGGTACTTTTTCGGACGGAAAGCTGAACACTTTGAATAAAGATACGCTTGGCTATCAGAAGGAGATTCTGGGACTTTTTGTGAAAATGGGAGCGGATGCTTCTATTCTATATCAGCAAAGGCCCCATCTGGGAACCGATAAACTGATTCAGATTGTTAAGAATCTGAGGGAAGAAATAAAGAGTCTTGGCGGAGAAGTCCGCTTTGATGCAAAGGTGACAGATTTTCTTTTTCATGAAGAAGAATATGGAAAAAAAGCCGCAGGCATCATTATAAACGGGACAGAGACTTTGGAATCTGACTGCATAATTCTGGCTATCGGACACAGCGCAAGAGATACTTTTGTACGCCTTGAACAGTTGGCGTTTCCCATGGAAGCAAAGGCGTTTGCTGTGGGATACCGGGTACAGCACAGCCAGAGGGCAATCGATATCTGTCAGTACGGGAAAGAAA
This sequence comes from uncultured Lachnospiraceae bacterium, assembly GCA_964653815.1. Taxonomy (GTDB): domain Bacteria; phylum Bacillota; class Clostridia; order Lachnospirales; family Lachnospiraceae; genus UBA2882. The sequence goes on along the minus strand of CAZZHJ010000105.1, from coordinate 1,209 downwards.
ATCTGGGAAAATTCCCACCGGCGCCATACAAACTAACAGCCAAATCGGAGGAAGGCAGGAGCATATACAGCTTCTGTATGTGTCCCGGCGGATATGTGGTCAATTCTTCATCCGAAGAAGGAATGCTCTGCATCAACGGCATGAGTTACAGTGACCGGGCAGGGGAAAATGCCAACAGTGCCATTATTATTTCGGTTACGCCGGAAGATTTTGAAAATAAGGGACCTCTTTCCGGCATGTACTTCCAAAGAGAACTGGAAAAAAGAGCCTATGAAAAAGCGGGCGGAAAGATTCCGCTGCAGAGGCTGGAAGATTATAAAGAAAAAAGGGTAAGTACAAAAGCGGGAAGCATATCCCCTTGTATGAAAGGACAGTATGAATTTGCAAATTTAAGAGACATTCTGCCCGGGCCACTGGAAAAAGCTTTTTTAGAGGGAATGGAGCAGTTTGGCAGGAAAATACGGGGATTTGACCAGCCGGATACTTTACTGGCGGGAATCGAGGCGAGAACTTCGTCCCCTGTGAGAATCATCAGAAATGAACGATGCGAAAGCCATGGGATAAAAGGCATATTTCCCTGTGGGGAAGGCGCAGGATATGCGGGAGGCATTACTTCCGCGGCTATGGATGGACTGCGGGTGGCTTTGTTGATTATGAAAAACCTGGAGGAAAAATAAAGTGAATTTACGGGATTGTATAAAGGATAAAAAAAGAATTGTCATTAAGGTGGGGTCTTCTTCCCTGCAGCACAAGGAAACAGGAAGACTGGACTATACCAAGCTGGAAGTGCTGGTAAGGGAACTTTGCAATATAAGGAACCAGGGAAAAGACGTGGTACTGGTGTCTTCCGGTGCAATTGCAGTGGGAAAAAGAGTTGTCCACATAAAGGATGAAGAGAATTCTATTGCAGTCAAACAGGCCTGTGCCGCAATCGGTCAGGCAAGACTGATGATGACCTATCAAAAAATCTTTTCCGAATACAATCATGTGGCTGCCCAGATTTTAATGACCAAAAATACCATAGTGGATCCCTTAAACCGCTTTAATGCCCACAATACTTTTTCGGAATTGCTGAAATCGGGCGCAGTGCCGGTTGTAAATGAAAACGATACGGTTGCCACCTATGAAATTAAATTCGGTGATAACGATACCCTTTCGGCAATCGTGGCGGCTTTGATTGATGCGGATTTGCTGATATTGCTGTCGTAT
>CAZZHJ010000104.1:7259-7860 GCA_964653815.1 uncultured Lachnospiraceae bacterium | reverse complement strand
GTCCCCGCAGTTTTACACAGCCCCATTCAAAAGCGGACTGCGTCCTCTAATCCCGGGGTTTTCGTTAAGGGAATTTTTGGGAATTGTGCGGCTCTTCAAAATAGATTATAATGATATTAAAAATAGATAATAATGATATTGATAATTGGATTAAATTAAAATGTAGTTTAATGGAGGGACAGAATGACTTTATATAGACCTGTTGGTACGCAAGAATTAATATTGATAGTGAAAAGCAATTATCGTAAATTTCCGCCCAGGTTACCGGAGCAGCCTATTTTTTATCCGGTGTTAAATGAGCAGTATGCAACGGAAATTGCGTCAGGATGGAATGTAAAATATAATGATGATCATAAGGGGTATGTGCTGAGATTCGAGGTTGATGATGGTTATTGTGAGCAATTTGAAGTTCATCAGGTTGGAGAGGAACATCATAAAGAGTTATGGGTTCCGGCAGAACAGTTAGAAGAGTTTAATGAGCATATCATCGGGAGAATATGTATTATCAACGAATTTTCGGACAATTAACTTCCGGTTTGTCAGGCTACAAATTAAAAGTTACGGAGGAAAAATAATGAGACGAGAGTTGGGAATTGCAAGG
>CAZZHJ010000104.1:0-7249 GCA_964653815.1 uncultured Lachnospiraceae bacterium | reverse complement strand
AAAAGGGACCTTTGAATAAGATTAAGCCTTATGCGTTTACGTTGTTTGTTAAAAGATTCGGAGAAGAGGAACTGCTGAATTGCCTTGAGGAGAATGAAAAAAAGGGAATTGTTTATCATCGTGAGGGAATATCCGGTGATTATGATGGCTTTGATGATGTTGAAAAGTTGATAGAATTTATTAAGACTGGTATCCGCTGATTTGCGGGGAATTTAACGGAGGTATATATGCAGACGATTATTATTGTGTTGGATCCGGTAAAACTTGAAAATCCTGATTTGGATTTACGCTATTGTATTCCGGATCGTATTGAAGAGGTTTCTAATGGTATCATACAGGACAACGGATATGATTATATAGACATCGAAGGGGGACGACCCGGCTCTTCTTTATTGGGAATTTGGCTAAAAACAGAATCGGCAAGTGAAAGCTGGCCGCTTATTATGAAACTGTTTCAGGATGAAAAATTCATGGAAAATGATTTGTCAAAGTCAGCAGAAATCTATATTTCGGAGAATGATGCAGAAGCTGTAGAGAATTGTGTGTTGGTTTTTCCGAAATAAGTCAGCGAACAAGGAAATTTAGGGACATAGATATTGAGGATTATATGGAAGATATGTTTGCGGATTCGGAACAATTTGTGATATTGACTTAGCGTCCGCCCCTGTTATAGACTATAATAAAAAAACAAGGAGAGGCTGTTATGAAAGAAAAAGTATATTTTTCCAAAACAATCACCCCAGAAAAAGTATTAGAGCTTTTCAAACTTGTAGATAAACCTTTAATCGGCAAAGTAGCCATTAAACTGCATTCGGGAGAAACCGGCAACCAGAACTTCTTAAAGCCTGAATTCTGGAAACCTGTGATTGACCATGTAGGCGGCACGGTAGTAGAGTGCAACACGGCATACGAAGGAACGAGAAATACAACCGAAAAGCACTGGGAAACCATGAAAGAGCACGGCTGGAGCGAATACTTTACCGTAGATATTATGGATGAGGAACAGCCTGACCTGGTTCTTTCCATTGAGAACGGAAAGTGCATCAAGAAAAATTATGTGGGAAGCCATCTGGCAAACTATGATTCCATGCTGGTGTTGTCCCATTTTAAAGGACATCCAATGGGAGGCTACGGCGGAGCTATCAAACAGCTGTCCATCGGTGTGGCGTCTTCTTATGGCAAGGCCTATATTCACGGCGTTGGAAACGTGGACGATTTCTGGAATTCCGACCATGATTCTTTCTTAGAGTCCATGGCTGATGCGGCGTCTTCCGTCATTGACTATCTGAAAGGAAATATTGTTTATATCAATGTCATGAAAAATATGTCTGTGGACTGCGATTGCTGTGCGGTTGCAGAGGACCCGTGCATGCAGGATATCGGCATTCTGGCATCCAAAGACCCCATTGCCATTGACCAGGCATGTCTGGACCTGGTTTATGCGGCGGATGACCCGGGAAGAGACCATTTGATAGAGCGTATTGAATCACGCAACGGCGTCCATACCATAGAAAGTGCGGCAGTCCTGGGATATGGTTCAAGGGAATATGAACTGGTAGAAGTGGAGTAAGATGTAATGACTTTAACGCAATTAAATTATGCCATTACCGTGGCAAATGCCAATTCCATGAATGAAGCAGCCAGAAACCTTTTCATTTCCCAGCCCAGCTTATCGGCGGCAATTAAGGAGTTGGAGGAAGAAATCGGTGTAGAGCTGTTCAGGCGTACCAACAGGGGGATTTCCCTGACGCCTGAAGGAGAGGAATTTATCGGATATGCCAGACAGGTAACAGAGCAGTACAAGCTTATAGAATCCCGTTACATTTCCAAGGAGAAGATCAAAAAGAAATTCGGCGTGTCAACCCAGCATTATACCTTTGCGGTCAATGCTTTTGTGGAGATGGTAAAGCAGTTCGGAATGGACGAATACGAATTTGCCATTCATGAGACGAAAACCTATGATGTCATAGAAGATGTAAAAAACTTCCGAAGCGAAATCGGCATTTTGTACTTAAATGATTTCAACAGAAAGGTTTTGACCAAGCTGTTTCATGAGTACAATCTGGAATTTCATGAATTACTGAACTGCGGAATCTACGTTTATATGTGGAAGGGACATCCTCTTGCGGATAAAGATGAAATTGCCCTGGAGGAGCTGGATGAATACCCGTGCCTGTCTTTTGAGCAGGGGACCTACAATTCCTTTTACTTTGCGGAAGAGGTATTGAGCACCTATGATTATAAACGGCTGATTAAGGCAAATGACAGGGCGACTTTGTTAAATCTAATGGTGGGATTAAACGGATATACCCTTTGTTCAGGCATTATCTGTGAGGAACTGAACGGCTCGGACTATTGTGCAGTCAAATTGAAATCAGATGAAATCATGACCATTGGTTATCTGGTGAGGAAGGGTGTGGCAATCAGCGAACTGGGACAGAAATATCTGGAAGAAATTGCCGGGTACAGGGATAAGGCGATGCGTTAAACAGATTATATTAGAAGACCGGCAAAATCAAAATTGTTTAAGACAGGCTGTGTGCTATAGGAAAAAACTATGGCATGCAGTTTTTTTTATCTATGGCGTTTTAACAGATAATTTCTTGACAAATGGGTACAGAGATTCTATAATCAATTCATATCAATCCTACTAACAATATAGGAATTAATAATAAAGTGAATTTTGGAGGAGAATGAAATGAGTCAGATAAAAGAAAGTGCTTTGGAATTAATCGGTGGAACGCCAATTTTAAAATTGAACAATTATAGTCAAAAAGCGGGAGCTACAGAGGCGGTAATCCTGGCAAAGCTGGAATACCTGAATCCTGCGGGAAGCGTAAAAGACCGTATTGCCCTGGCAATGATTGAGGATGCGGAAAAGAAGGGTACTTTAAAGCCCGGGGCAACCATTATTGAGCCTACCTCCGGCAATACGGGAATCGGGCTTGCTGCCGTTGCGGCGGCCAAGGGCTATAGGGCGATTCTTACCCTGCCTGATACCATGAGTGTTGAGAGAAGGAATCTTTTAGGTGCATATGGCGCAGAGCTTGTCCTGACAGAAGGGGCAAAGGGAATGAAGGGCGCTATTGCCAAGGCGGAAGAACTGAAGGAATCCATCCCCGGTTCCATTATTTTGGGACAGTTTGTAAATCCTGCAAATCCTGCGGTACATAAATCCACAACCGGACCGGAAATCTGGGAGCAGACAGAGGGAAAGGTAGACATTTTCGTGGCAGGCGTAGGCACCGGCGGAACAGTTACAGGCGTGGGAGAATATCTGAAGGAGAAAAATCCCGATATCAAAGTTGTTGCAGTTGAACCCGCATCCAGTCCGGTATTGTCAAAGGGAACGCCCGGAGCACATAAAATCCAGGGAATCGGCGCAGGATTTGTGCCGGATGTGTTAAATACAAAGATTTATGACGAGGTCATTACCATTGAAAATGAAGACGCTTTTGCAGAAGGAAAGGCTTTTGCACACAGTGAGGGAATTCTGGTGGGCATTTCATCGGGAGCGGCTTTAAAGGCTGCGGCTATTCTGGCAAAAAGACCGGAAAATAAAGGAAAAACCATTGTGGCACTATTACCCGATTCAGGAGACAGATACTTATCGACACCGCTGTTCAGCAATAATTGACAATAGTGTCATAAAGATAATAAGCGTAAACGATGCAAAACATTTCTGTAGAAAACACAGTTTTTTCACAGAAGCATCATAATTTTATAACAAATTACCTCTATTCTGATAGCATAAGCAAAAGGAAGAGAGGTTTTTGTTATGTATGAAGAAAATCAAAATTTTCAAAGTGAATCTCATGGTACGGCCGGTTATTACGGTGCAGCTCCTGATATAAATCCTGCGGACAGCAGCAGAAAGGGAAAGAACAAAAAGAAAAAATCCCATCCCTTTCTGAAAAAGAGCTGTTCGCTTCTTGCCAGTGGTGCAGCCTTCGGACTTGCGGCGTCTCTGGTCTTTATAGGGGCGGTAAAGGCAAGCGGCGTAGACAGGGCACTGGAAAATATGTCGGATATCCTGTCTCAGGAAGATGCAGGCAGAATAGCAGATAGGGCTGAGGGAATCAATCAGGCCGAAGGGCCGGCGGACGCCGGAGATGCAGGCAAGGACCAGAACAGACCGGCAGCGCCTGCCATGAATATGTCCCAGTCCCCCGAAATTTATTCTATTGCAGAGATAGCGGAAGGTGCAAAGTCTTCGGTTGTATCTATTACAAATAAGAGTGTGGAAGAATTGACCAGTATGTTCGGTACAAGGGAATATGAGGCTACCAGCGTAGGAAGCGGGATTATTATCGGACAGAACGAGGAAGAACTTTTAATTGCCACTAATAATCATGTGGTAAGCGGCTCCAGCGAATTATCCGTATGCTTCGGGGACGATGAGGAAAAGGTGGCAAGCGCCAAAGTAAAGGGAACTGATACGGGCAACGACCTGGCAATTATAGCTGTAAGTCTCAAGGATATAACTGATGAGACGAAGGCTTCCATAAGCATTGCCAGACTGGGAGATTCCGACAGCGTCAATGTGGGAGATCAGGTTGTGGCAATCGGAAATGCCTTAGGATACGGGCAGAGTGTTACGACGGGAATTGTCAGCGCAAAGGACAGGGAGGTTACCATTGATAATATTACGGCAAATCTGATTCAGACGGACGCCGCCATTAATCCCGGCAACAGCGGAGGCGCACTTTTGAATATGAAGGGCGAGGTAATCGGCATTAATTCCTCCAAATTCGCTTCTACAAAGGTAGAGGGCATGGGCTATGCCATTCCTATTTCTACGGCAATTCCCATTCTGGAAGAACTGATGGCGAGACAGACAAGGGATGTAGTTGATACAAAAGAGAGAGGCTTTCTGGGAATTTCCTGTCAAAACGTTTCTACAGATATATCCCGGATGTACAATATACCGCAGGGCATTTATATTTTAGGAACTGAAGCAGGCGGTCCGGGGGATAAGGCGGGATTGCAGAAAGGCGATATTATTACTGCCTTTGACGGGATTTCCGTTACGGATTATAATGAATTGGTAAGGACCCTTCAATACTATAAAGCGGGTGAAACCGTAAATCTGACTGTCCAGAGAGCAGGCGAAAACGGAGGCTATGAGGAAAAGACCATCAATATAACCTTAGGCGTCAATGAAAATGCCGATTCGGGACAGAATGAGAATAGCACTGAAAGAAACAGGGATAATTCCGGAAGGAATTTCGATTACAGTAACCCGGATTCTTTCTTTGGAGGATTCTTTGGCTATTAATGAATGAGAGGTAGAAGATATGGCACCAAATGATCCGGTTATGTTGCTAAGTTATGTAAACTTAAAATTAAGAGATTATTACGGAAATCTGGATGATCTTTGTGAAAATGAGGAACTGGATAAGCAGGCTTTGCTTGATAAACTTTCGGGAATCGGTTATGTTTATAAGGAAGAAAATAATCAGTTCCAATAAAACAGAGGATAGTGAAAAATGTCTCATTTTCAATTGATTGTCAGAAAAGAAAATACGGACTTTGAAAGTAAGCTTTCTTTTACAGCAGGAGAAAGCTTACTTTTGCTATGCCAAAAATCAGGTATTTCCATAGAAACACCCTGTAACGGAAAGGGAATCTGCGGAAAGTGCAAGATAAAATTCATTAAAAATCCGCCGCTTCCCCAGCCGGCAGAGCGCAGAAGCCTGAGTCCCGAGGAATTAAGGCAGGGCATCAGGCTGGCATGTGCAGTAAAACTTGCAGGAGATTGTGAAGTTTTGCTTTTTGACGAAAATAGACCGGATGTAGTCGGGGGAAAATATGATATCTGCTGGGAGGATATTTCAAGTAGTGACAGAAGTGTCATTAATCAACATCATGTGGAAGAATGTGATGCGGATAATAGATATAGTGGTGATAAAGGTGACATAGACGGATATTTTATTGCCGCAGATATTGGGACAACCACCCTCGTTATGGAGAAGAGAAAAAAGCGTGACGGCAGGGTAGAGGCGGTTTATAAAGAGGTAAATGCCCAGAGGACCTTCGGGGCGGATGTATTGACCAGAATGGAAACATCTCTTTCCGGCAGAGGGGAAGAACTGGCAGAGAAGATGGTAAAGCAGCTGGAAAAAGGAATCAGCCGGCTCTGTGCTGATGGAAAAAAAGCTGACTTTATGGTAATTGCCGCCAACACTACTATGGTTCATTTATTGATGAATTATAGTGTGGAAAGTCTCAGCCGGGCGCCTTTTATACCGGAATCCCTGGATGAAATCATTACGGAAATCGGAGGAGTAGAAACCTTTATTATGCCGGGATTTTCTGCATTTGTAGGCGGGGATATAGGAGCAGGGCTTTATATGCTGGATTTCCTGAAAAATAAATCTGCTAATGGTAAAAACGGAGAATACAGAGAAAACACGGGAATAAATGGAAATTCTAAAGAAAAGCCGAATGAAAGCGAAAAATGGAATCTATTTATTGATTTAGGAACTAATGCAGAATTGGTGCTCTTTTCCGGAAACAGTGGAATTTGCTGCGCTACGGCAGCAGGCCCGGCATTTGACGGAGATGCGGGAACAGGATTTTTCGGCAGCGATATGATTGCTGTTTTGGCAGAACTTTTGGAAAAGGGAATTGTAGATGAAAATGGGACATTGGATGATGCCCATTTTGAAAAAGGCGTTTCTGTGGCCGTAAAGGGCGGTACAATGCAGATTTCCCAAAAACAGATCAGAAATCTTCAGCTTGCAAAAGCTGCTGTCAGAAGCGGAATAGAGCTGCTTTTACAGAAAGCGGGCATCGGAACGGAACAAATAGGACATGTATTTCTGGCAGGCGGTTTTGGCTATTATCTGGATGTACAAGGGGCGGTAAAAATCGGATTGCTGCCAAAGGAACTGGAGGACAAAACAGAGGCCTGTGGAAATACTGCGCTTTTGGGAGCCGCGGTTTACGGATATAAAATATTGCTGGGAGAGGACAGGAGTCTGCCCATAGAGATGAAAGCCATAAACCTGGCAGAAGAAGAGAAATTTACATCAAGTTATGTAAACTACATAAATTTAGGTTAAGATTGGAGCGACCAAGGAGCAGTCCTTTGTACCGGGAAAGCTATGGCGGAACCTGGCAGGGAAAACTTTTTATTTTTTCATAATTTTTATTTTAAATCGGCAATTTTTCTTACAGCCCGTCTCAAAATCCAGGGGTAACAGCCCCGGATGGGCTGTTAAGCGTCTCTGCGGCACGGATGCCG
>CAZZHJ010000103.1:0-7911 GCA_964653815.1 uncultured Lachnospiraceae bacterium | reverse complement strand
GGCATCCGCCAGACGAATCGGACTTCCCAACTCATCCTGGAAATAGTATTCCCGGGAATTTTGCTCTAAAACACTTACTACATTTCCGTCCCACAGAAAGCTTTGGGTCTGTTCGTTTTCCTCCTTCTGCAACAGGTTATAATACTCTTTTGTAAGGTCTACAATATAGCGAATATGCTTTTGAGGGTCAACGCTTCCAATTTTCTTTGCCTGATTCACCTGTCCTTCCTGCTTTCCAACACGGAAACCTAATCCATTGTATTTGTAAGCTGCCGCCTCTCCATTCCCGTTTACTGCCCATTCCAGACGATTCATTGCACCATACAAATATTCATGGGTGATATTCCCATTCTCCATAACAGTGCGAAGATTTCCTCTTTTATCATAGTCATAGGTACTGGTCCCTTCTGCATCTGTTTTTAATATCAGCTGATTTAATTCATTATATTCATAGGAAGTAGTTTTATTATGATCCTTTCTGGCAATCCTGTTTCCAAAAGCATCATATTCATATATCCGTTGTAATATATCATCTTTTGTAACCGTACATAATCTTCCTATTCCATCATATCCATAACGATAATTACCGCTTTCTTCATCCAGTCCCCTACGCATCTTGTTAATAGACGTTTTATTCCCTACCGAGTCATATCCATAGGAATATTGGTCTAAAATTCCTTCTTTATCCATATGGGTCAACTGGCTGATACGATTTTGCGCGTCATATTCATAGACCGTTTCCATACCACTGGGAAACTTCTTGTTTTTCAATCTTCCCCGCTGATCATAACCATATAGTATGGATTCTTCTCCCTGCCTCAGAGCCGATAATCTTGTCAATTCGTCATACTCATAGACAGCCTTCATTCCGTCCGGATATGTCATGCTGGTACGTTCTCCCATCACTCCATAGGTATAAGCTATTTCCTTTCCATCACTGTCTGTTACATGAACTGCTCTTCCCAGCGCATCATTTTCTATGGAAATTTCCCCATTCCAATCCCGTATCCGGCTCAGATGTCTTAGAGCATCATATTCATAACATACCGTTTTTCCGTCCGCATAATCAATCCGGTTGATTTCTCCGCTTGGCGCATATCCGTAATTTGTTACATATCCGTCACGGTCTGTTTTTGTAATCATTCTGCCATTTAAATCATACTGATAGCTTTCCTGATTCCCATAGGCATCCGTCATAAGCTTTGGCAAGCCCATAAGGTCATACAGATAGGTTGTCCTATGTTCTATGCCTGTCGCATCATCTTTCCCCTGAATTACCGTCAGCTGTCCCATGGCATCATACTCATAATATGTTGTATTGCCCAAAGCATCCGTCACACTTAATAGATTTCCGTTAGGCGAATATTCGTAAGACGTTTTGTTTCCGTTCTCATCAGTCATAGCTGCAACCCGCCCCATCATATCATACTGCCAGCTTCTGACTGCACCATCAGGTTTATAAACAGCTATAATTCTGTTTCTGTAATCATAGTTATACCTATAACTGTTTCCTAACTGATCCGTTCTCTGTACTACATTTCCATTCCCATCATATTCATAGCTTTCCCATACACCGGAGGGCAGAATAACTTTAGACAGCCTTCCTCCTTTATTATATTCTCTCTGCTCTTTCGTACCATTGGGATACCGAATTTCTGTCACATTAGAAAAACTGTCATAAATATATTCTCTCCGATTCCCCATAAAGTCTGTTTCGGCAGTTATTCTTCCCAACAAGTCATAACAAATTGTTCTGCGGTTTCCTAGGGGATCCTGCTCCATTATAAGCCGTCCAGCCTTATCATAGGTATAAATATGCTCCCCACCGTCAGTATCTGTCATCTTTACCATTCTGTTCAGACTATCATAGATATATGTAATATGATTTCCTTCCGGGTCTGTGATTCCTGTCCTGTTTCCATCGGCATCATAGTCATAGCTGATGTTCCCGCCATTAGGCAATATTACCTGTATGAGCCGTTCAAGTCCATCATAGCAGTATTGACTGACTGCCCCATTCGGAGCTATAATCCGACTAAGATTCCACATCAAGTCATATTCATACCGTATTTCATTCTGTTCTTTATCTTTGAAAACTACAGGCTTGTTTAAGGCATTATATTCATAAGAACAGCTATGCCCGTCAAAATCTGTTTTCCTTTCAACCCTGCCGCTGGCATTGTAAACGTATTGGCAGGTATTTCCCATGCAATCCGTCACTTTTTCAATGCGGTCCCTGCTGTCATACTGATAAGTTGTCCTGTTTCCGTTTCCATCTATAGATGCAGTTACGCGGTTTAAGGCATCATACTCATACAACCACATACTGCCGTCCGCCTGTGTCATACAGACTACATTTCCCCGTTCATCATAACGAAGCTTTACAGTCGTTCCGTTTGCAAATATAATGCCATCCCTTTGTCCCTTTTCATTATAAGAAAACCTTGTAACATCTCCCACCGGATTCTTGAATTCTGTAATTTGGCCGTTTTCATTGTAATGATAATAACTTTTTCCACCTGACACGTCTTTCACGACACTGGGACGAGAATCCTTATTATAAGTAAGGCATACCTTTCCGCCCTGAGGATTCACAATCATTGTCATATTTCCCTTATTATCATATACATACTTGGTCGTATTTCCTCTTCTGTCCGTTACACTGCTCTTACGGTTATGCTTATTGTATGTATAGCGGACAGTCCCTGCTTCATCTGTTGTTGCAATGTGCCGCCGGTATTCGTCATATTTATATACAATTTTACTTCCGTTTCTTTCTATCAGGGTTGTTTTCCTATGTTCATCATCATAAACAAAAGTCATAGCTCCGCCATCAGGAAAATCCTGTCTGACAACTCTTCCACTCTCATCATACTGATTAACAACTGTTTTAACCTTCCTCGGATTTTCCACAGAAACAATATGGTCCTTTTCATCATAGGCATAACTGTATTCTGCTCCGTCTGCCATGATTGCCCGGCAAAGGTTTCCCTTTTCGTCATATATGTATAATATCTTCCTGCCTGTCTGGTCTGCTATCTCTTTAATGTATTCATTTTCGCCATAGGTAAACTGCAGGCAGCTGCCATCTGATACTATTACTTCTGCCAGTCTGCCGCTTTCATTATAAACATACGAAATCCTGTTTCCATCCTGCGCTTCTTTCTCTAGTACTCTTCCACCCTTTGTAAAGTACAGCTTGTCCCCATTCTGCATATGGAGAACACGGTTTTCTCCTTCTTCCCGCAGTATCATTCCCACAGTCAATACAGAAATCCAGCTGCCATCCTCCTGTTTTACAAAAGGTTCTTCACCTCCGTCACTCCGAATATATACCGGTTTTCCTTCTCTCTCTAATATTTTTTCTTCATAAGTGTGACTCCATCCTTTTCCAAAACCACCTTCTGCTTCCTTCTGGGCATTATAAAATCTTTTTAGCTGAATACCCGTCCTTCCTTTAATATCTAAGTCTACCCTGTCATACAAAAAATTCCCGTTTCCTAAATTTACCGGATCTGGAGAGCAAGCCTGTGTCTGCACATGATATCCGTAATAAGTCAGACTATCTAAAAGCTTCTGCCTTTCTTCCTCCGGTTTGTATCTTCCCGGCTGATAGCTCCGTTCCCATACCTCCCGCAGATGTTTAAGATATTCCTCATAGCTTCCCCCTGTTGTCCTATATCGAATCAAACCAACCAGTTCATTCGCTTCCAATCCCGCATGATTCATAGAGTCAATAAGCTGATTTATTTCTAACGCTGTCTCTTCATCCGCCGCTAATGCCCTGTCGATGAGCTCATTGAGAGTTGCTTTAAGCTCGCCTCCATAAGCAAGATAATCTGCAACTGCAAGACATGCCAATGCCTTGGAACAGGCAGATAAAAGTGCACTGCACCGGGCGCCTGCCGGTACGCTTCCTGCCAATCCTTCCACACTGCTGATTATATTTTTTACCCTCTGAATCTCTGTATCCGCTACACCAGTAGCATACTGTACACTGTTTCCTTCATCCTGTACTGCATTCGGATCCAGATAAAAGTTTCCTGAAATTGTAAAATCTGACATATTTATCCTCTCCTAAATAAACTGTTTCATAACTTCCTCATGATTGGTATCCACATGCTCAAAAGCGTCTGCTGACTCCTGGATGAATCCAAGAAGCTCCACCATAAAAATGCTTACTTTTTCCAAAGTATCCCGCTCCTGTTTTAACGCACCTCTTATTGCATCTATCCCTTTTCCGCACGACTGCTCAATACTTGCTGACAGTTGGTCATAACGTGTCAGGATTTCATCATTCATACCTGTTTCTACTCTCTTTTTCATTTCCTCTGTCTTTTGCCTGACTATTCCAAAAGAAATATTTATTCTTCCCATTTTACCCTTAGCCTCCCGCTTTCATCGCTTTCTGTAATTTTTTCTCCAAATATCCTGATTTGTTTTTCTGTTTCCTGAAATGTATCATGCAATTCTTTTACCAGTTTTTCCTGAAACAGCTGCTTTAACAGCAAAACCTTATCTGAAATCATATCTGCATAAAATCCTCCCTCCGGTATAAGCAGTTCATCCAGACTCCGGATATATTCCTCTATTATTTCCATACCTTCCTTATGAAGCGCTTCACTTTCATGTAAAAGATAGTTGTATTCATCTGCCTGAATTTTAATCATCTGCTTTCCCCTCCTTATAATCCCGCTTCTAAGCCTCTAATACGACTGTTTAATTCCATGATATAAGAATTCAACTTCCCAATCTGGGAACCGATTGCCGCATCAACTTCGGTAATAGCACTTTCTTTTTTTGCTAATGATTCTTCCATACCAGATATTCCTTCTTCTGTGGCAGCCGCTGTAACCCCCAAAAATAACTCAGTCTCCGGATGCGTTATAAGCATTTTTAAACTTGCTACTTGAATCATCGACACCTGTGACCGTAACGAACTAAAAGAATCTATCAATTCCTCACACTCAGCTTTTTCATCCTCCAACGCATTGATCTTTTCCATAATTTCTCTTCTTATTGCTTCCTTCGCAGCACGTTCTTTTTCCTGTTCACTTCTTGGTTCCGCCATTTTTATACCCTCCAAATATAATCATCACTTTAACATTCCTTCATGCTTCACATCTACTTCTTCAAAAGCATCTGCTGATTCTTGAATAAAATTTAACAGTCCCGTCATAAAATTACCGACTCCCAGCAAAACCCGTTTTTCCTGTTGCAATTCCTCTCTTATTGCATCAATACTTTTTCCGCCTGATTGTTCTATTGCATTATTCAGACTATCGTAACGCGATACTATATTCCCTAAAAATTCACTTTGAATTTTTGTTTGCAACTCATTGGTTTTTTCTCTCACATTTTCAAAAGAAATATCTAATTTCCCCATTGCACCTTCATCCTCCCGCTTTCATCGCATTCTGCCATTCTTTCCCCAAACAGCATGACTTGATTTTCTGTCCTTGAAAAAGTGGTTTCCAGATTAGGAATCACTTGTTTCTGAAGTGTTTGTAAGATCAATTCAATTTTTTTGGAAATCATGTCTGCATGAAATCCATCTCCTTCAACCAGAAGGCTATTCACTTCTTTTATATACATCTGAATAAACTCCAGACTGCTTTCATGTAATTCACTCATTTCTTTTATCAAAAATTCAAATTCATCTACTTGTAATGCAATCATCTGTTTGTTTACATCTATGCAGTTTAAAATTGTACAACTGCTAATAGATATATCCTCCCTTCCCAGTATTATCTCTATTAATTATCTTAAAGTCCTTGGTCTATTATGGATTTTTCCCTATTTATATCTATAAATATATATTCGATTGTCATTGTATTCTCGCTAATAACAAAGTGAAGACTAATATCATCTCCCATATATATTAACTCCGCATGATTGTCATCAGGAGACTTACTTGGTTCATAATCTTGTATAACATCAGGAATTCCATATGCTTCAAATATGTTTTCTATCGAATCTCCTCTTTTAATTCCTCTTGAAGTCTCTACATTATGTTCTAACTCTATAAAGACGAGATAACTGCTTATAGGTTCAACCCATGTTTCATCTGAATAATATCCTCCCCCTTGTGATAATATAACAATTCTTAAATATCTGTGACTTTCCTCCTGTTCTCCATTCCATCCCGACTGATTTGGATAGCATAAACTCCAACGTCTATAACCATTACCGCTTGAAATATATCCCCTATTACAATTTTCAAAATTTTCTGGGAAGCCCAAATAATCAACAATTTCTTCTTCTGTAGTATCTTTGGTAATTGTAAGCCCCTCATATTCCACCTGAAAGTCTTCACTATATAATTCCTTTTTTTCATATTTTTTAGCCAGCTCTTCAAAAGGGGCAATATCTATCTCTTTTACTCCTTCTGGAATTTTTTTTAATTCTATTTCCGAGAGCCCACCAAACCGATAAAGACCGTCTTTTACTTCATTTTCTATATCAACCTGTAATGTTCCAAAGATATCGTTATTTCTCTCTACATTGTCATTTTGTTCCTTCAATTTTTGATTTATGACGATTCCCAAAACTGTAATAGTTATTACAAACATACTGATAGCTACTAACCCCTTAACTTTTTTCACGATAAGCTCTCCTTTCAATCATTTCCTGTAGCAACCGTAATTGTGTATGTATCATTCAATTTTCCTTCAGAATCCCGTCCATTCTTTTTAGCTACAAACTCATATTCCGGCATTTCAATTCCATTGGCTATTTCCATTACAACTTCTGCATCCAAACTGCACAAATAATTATCATATACCATGCCTGCATTATTAAAAGCTAATGACTCATAATTATCTTCAACATCTTCTGCCCATGCCGAGTGTGTAGCATACACACCAGGTACAACAATATCTTTTTTCAACTTTATAATCGGTGTATCCCAATTTACATAGTTAAACACGTCTGCACTATTAGATGCTAATATATTCGCATTATCCCCAACTGCTTCCTTAAAATCATCTTGGTAATAAATATACCCCAAAGTTTTACCAAAAACTAAATCATTTGCTTTCATTAAATCCAAAGCATAATCTCTTTCTGGTCCATTCTGTCCATCAGCCGCCTTATTTTCCGAACTGGTATTAAAACTTCCCGTATTTTCATGAATAATAATTGCAAGTAAATACCGGGGATCAATCTGAATTCCATACGTAAAATATATTTCTTCACAGGCTTCCCATAGCTGGTTCACTTTTTCCTGGTCCCACTTTGTTTCTTCGGTACAATTCATATTTGCAAGCTTTCGAGCAAGATACTTTTCTTCCTCTGAAGTCCCGTCAAGCTGCATTACTTCTGGTATCCATTCCGTATCATGATACATAACATAATTAAAATATCTCTCCACTGCATTTACATCTTTTGTCATTGACTTAAATTCCAATACTTCATTTAGCTCGTCTATCATTTTATTTACATATGCCAGGTCATCCAAAGCATCTAGAACTTCTTCTGCAGTCTCCTGATCTGCCAAAAAGGCTTCATACATCAACTTATCAACCGTATTCGTAACATTTTCCCCATATTCAAGAAAATTCCTTTTTGCCAGATATGCTATTGCAGTAGAGCATGAACTTATAAGCGCACCCGATTTAACCGTTGGAGGAACCTGTCCACATAAATCTGCAATATTTCCTATTTCCGCAACTACTGTTTGCACACAATTTTGTATAGTTAATATCCTGCTCATGAAATTCTGCATCCCGTCTATCATATCCTGCGTATGTATTACAATATTTTTTGATAGTGGATTTTTATAATGATTACCCATAATCTCTCCTCTTCTCTACAACTTTCCTTGCAATGTTTCTATTCTGGAATTTAATTCTATAATAAAATCTCAAAATCCTGTATTCAAGCCTTTCATCGGCTTAAATGTAGGAATAA
>CAZZHJ010000102.1:0-7924 GCA_964653815.1 uncultured Lachnospiraceae bacterium | reverse complement strand
TGCGGAAGTGTCGGAACTGGCAGACGAGCAAGACTAAGGATCTTGTGGCAGCAATGTCGTGTGGGTTCAAGTCCCATCTTCCGCACGCTAAAAGCCTAGGTTTTCCTGGGCTTTTAATTTTTTGTGTTGCATTTCGTGTTGCATGGCTGAGAAGTGTTTATTTATCATATTGGTAAATTTTCGCGAAAAATCATCCATGGAACCACGGTAAATGTTTTTTAAGGTATAATCGGAACTCCATCCGCCACGCTCCATAATATAAACATCCGGCACACCAATAGCGTGCATGATGCTGGCTGAATAGTGCCTGAGGTCGTGGAATCGAAAGCGCCGCATGTCCAGACGTTTTAAATATTTGATAAATCTGTCAGATACACGGGATGGGCTAATATTTACAAGCCGGCCTTCTTTTGGAAGTATATTTATTACAAAGTCTGGCATTTCTATATCCCTTGTACTGGACATATTTTTTGTGGTTTTGATAATCCATTCTCCATTGGTCGAAAGAACCATTGCTTTGTTGACAGAAATCACATTCCCTTTTACATCGTTAGCAGTTAGAGCGCATATTTCAGATCGTCGCATGGTTCCAAAAGCGGCAAGATTACAGGCAATATACATATCATAATCATAATCTTTTAGATAATCCATGAGAATCTTTATGTCTTCATCTGTTGGCACATAGGTCTTTTTCTTTTCCGGCTGGGGAAGTTTCACGGATAGTTTTATTTCGGGAGCATGAGATTCCAGAGCAGCAGATAGGAGTCCATAAGCATTTTTTACAGTTTTAGGGGAGTGGTCAATAGAAATAGAGCCTATCCATGCCTGGATATTGGATGAATTAAGCGACTTTACTTTAATATCCGATATTTCTTCCATTAAATTGTTTTTGATACTTATATAGGCCTTCAGTGTAGTCTGGGACAATACTTGTTCTTTAGAATGAATGTAATTGTCAATCATTTCTTTTACGGTATCTTTTTTATCCTCTAGATCAGATTGATAATTTAATGCTTTCCACTCAGCTTCCTTTTTGGTGTTGGCAGTAAAGGACTTATATTTTCTTTTTCCGTTTTCTGTGCCAACATAGATGAGGCACCGATACTTGCCAGAAGGTAATTTTTTAGCTGTTGCCATAATATCATTCCTTTCTTGCGGTGTCGCAATGGTAAATTTGGGCATAAAAATGCCCGGTAACTTGTGTTTTTACCGGGGAAATGATATAATTCACTTGTCTTGTGGGATTATATCGGGGTTTCCCGGTATGGTTCTGTTCCGCCCTGGTGTTGGTAGCACTGGGGCGGTTTTAAATAACGCATGAGATGTTCAAAATACCTGTATAAAAAATCAGTAAAATGTAAAATACATTTATAAAAAAATAGCGAAATGTAAAATACATTTATATAAAAACAGTTGAAATGTAAAATACATTTATATATAATATACTTAACAAGACAGCCGACAGGTAGACGTGACCTACCCGCTCCGGCAAAATCTATACTAAAAAATAGTCGTCAGCTTTGCAGGGCAGGACGGCTATTTTTTATTTTTCAAATTCAGAATTGCAACAATCAGAAGACCTATAGTCAGGATTATCATAAATTCCTCATATGTACTCATAAGCATTCCTCCCTTTCCGCAAGACTCGGAACGGGATAGGAGCCGTCCTGTCGGCTGCCATGGTAAGTATATTAGGTTGTCAAGGTAGTTTTCTATTTATTATTCTTTATTTTGGGGAACAATTTTTCCATATATCCACTTAATTCCTAGGTACAAGCAATAGAAAAATTTGTAAAATAGCCAAATTATAATTTTAATAAACCACCAGGCGAGTATGAATGAAACATAACATAGATAAATCATAAGGTTTATAAATCCAATAGTCATTAGAGATACCAAACCTATGATACCGCCTCCTTTTTTTGCAGAAAATGTTTTACGATATCGCAGTCCAGTTCCCGGTATGCTTAGATTAATGGATGAACGGCCTTTAGAGTTTGTGCTAATACGTGCTCCTTTTATTCCGGTACTAACACCAATACTTTTATTGCTTACATTCATTCGGGTATTGTTGCCTATTTTTTTGCTTTTTCTAAATTGTATTCCCATAATATTTATTCCCTTCGTTTATATCAGTTCTAGTACAGCTAAATGCGGCTCAAAATAGATAATATAGTTATCGATGGTGGCACAAATTCCATATTTCTGTTTATATGTCTCTATTGCCTCTAATAAAAAAGGTTCTGTTATTTCTAGATATTCAGCGGTTTCATGCAAATTTTTGCAGCCAGCTTTATATGCATTAAGTAGACCAGAAAGACCAATCAGTTTGTCGTATGCCCATATTCGGGCAATACGTTCTTGTTTTCTATTTTGGAAATCTACTTGGTTCATGATATCGCCGATAGTTGTATAAAAGTGTCCAAGTTCTTCGGCCAGTATACATTTTTTTTCTAACTGCGTCATGTCAGATTTAATAGCAATCCGATTTCCTTTAATTCTTCCTTTATTTGCACGAAGAGGCTTTTCCTTGGTAAGTAGTCCTTCTTGATTAGTTTCTAATAATAACTGTTCATAGTTCATAAGCATCACCAATATTAGTATATAAATATCATTGTCCAGAAAAACGGACTAAAAATTGGAATCATCCATAATATCCTCATCATGCTGTTTGTCTTTAAGGGAAGCGTTAGGTATTGCATGGGCGGCATTAATTTCATATCCACAAGGCTCTACAACCATTAGAGACTCGGATTTCTGAAAATTATATATAGGAGTTTCACGAGATTGATTTGAACGTTCCCACTCTTTTTCTAAAGTAAAATCAACCATTTCTTTACCATGATCATCAAGGTCACGGTATTTTTTTAGCAAATCTTGTTCGCCAAATTTTAACATGAATTTAGAATCTGGGTATACGCCATATATATCATTTATTGATACATTTAGTATTTCACAAACCTGAAATAGGATATCAATAGTAGGACAATTTGCGCCAGTTTCCCAATTTGATATTCTGGATGGAACAACACCAAGTCTTTTTGCGAGTTCTTTTTGGCTCATGCCTGTAGCTTCTCTGTATTTTCCAATATTTTTAGATATATTTTTTTTAATAGAGTCATCACCCATAGAAACCCTCCTTTTTATAAATAGATAGTAACACAGTAATTTTGAAAACACAATAAATAAATCAGAAATTCTGATAAAATATATTGACAAAACAGAATCGCTGATATATGATATAAAAAATCAGAAATTCTGATTTTAGAAAGGAGGAAAACAGATTTGAAAGGAAGCGATATTAAAAAGTATCTTGAAGAAAATGGCATTAAACAGACATTTGTTTCTAAAAAAGCTGGAATACCAGCACCAATTTTAAACATGATTCTTAATGATAACAGAAAGATTGAAGCAAATGAATATATGAGAATTTGTGATGCCATAGAGGTTCCGCTTGAACAATTTAAACCGCAGTTATCGGTAGAAACAAAAAACTGCCAGGAGCGTAATTCCTAACAGTTTAATGCTAAATTTTTTGACCCTATGTACTTTGCAGGCTTTCGCCGCAAAAGATTACGCCAATTGCTTCTTGAAGCACTCCACCACTTACGCAGTTTTAGTTCAGCGATTATTTAAGTAAAAGGATTAGTAGCCCATTAGCTGGTGGATTATAAAGGAACATCTGATGCGGTGCGACATTTTAACGAGTGTCGGCTCATGCGTTATTTACGTGATTCTCTTCACAAACTACGCCGCATTGATGCTGCATTTGACCAGTATATGACCGGTATGTACTGTGTTGGTACCAGTATTGTGACCTTTAATTAAGAGAACAGGGCAAAGTCAAAAGTTTGGTCAATAGGACCAGCTCCTTTCTTGCCCGATTTGGGTAAGAAAATATTAGCATTATCAAAAGAATAATTCAAGTATTCAAAATAATTTATGAAAAGAATGAAGCAGAGTAGATGTAACATTTTGACAACTGCTTTAATGCAAAGAAAACGGCACCGCCTTCAACGATGCCGCCGTGGCTTATCTGTGTTCATGCTAAATAGGACTAATAATTATATCAATTATTTCCATTTTTTCACAAGTGTGACTACAGCGCAAAGCATCATCACAAAAGTGAATAATCCTTCATAGGTTACGTACCTTGCAGGATATCCTTTCAATTTAGTTACAGATAAGCCTTCAGAAAATGTTTTGTAAGACCTTCACAATCCTTTCTGGCATTTGCCTTAAAGTGGTTGTCAAAATGTTACATCTAAATCCTAACAAGGTAATTCAGAAAAAGCAACAGGAAGAAGGAGGTGGAAGGAGGTTGGGATTAATTAAAACAGGCATCATCTGTGCAACAATTGTAATTTGCTTATGGATTGTGATGAAAAATAGCAATGAAAAGAAAGGGGGAGAGTGAAAATGCCAAGAACAAAGCCTTTAGGACAATACTCAGAAGCTGATGCAGATATACGTGCCGTCTTAAGTGCATATATGTCCCGTACCAATATGTGCAGAACAAGGCTGGGACCAGCCATAGGAATATCTTCCTCAGGATTCTGCGACAAATTTAATAATCCGGAGAATTTCTCTATAGGCGAGTTGAGGAGAGCCTATGACTGTTTGAAGGTTCCTGAAGCGGAAAGGGTGGGATTATGCAAAAAGTAAAAGAAGTACTGTTTTCCGTACTGATTGCAGTTTTTGCAATGTTGGCAGGAGCCGCCTGTTACCATCAGGCAGCTTTAGCGGCGGACAAGCCTGTTGTGGAAGTTACACCTGATCAACAGCTGATGGAGGTTACTGCATATTGTTATGGTTCTACCAGATGCGACGGTGGAACAGTAAGGAATGGAATCTGTGCAGGTAAGCCGGAGTGGCATGGTAAGGTAGCTGCAATTTATTTAAGTGATAATGGAACTCTGGGAGAATTCCTCGGATACTTCGAGGTATTAGACACTGGAGGGGATGAAAGAATTCAAAACGGGACGGTACTGGATATTTACATACCCGATTATGATTCCTGTATCGAGTTCGGACGTAGGAAGGTGGTGGTAGTGCTCATTGACGGAGAAGGATAGAAAAAAGGCTCTGCACAAGCCGACCAAAGCAAGCAGAGCCGCAAACACATGAACAAAGTGTTTATACGCTGATTTTATAACAGTAGGAAAGGAGTATCAATGACTATTTATAAATACATATTGCGGAATGGAGAATTGAAGGTCACGGAGATGGACGCTGATAATCTCCCTGATGGATATGCTGTAAAAAAAGGACGGGTCCGCTTCTTTATCGAGAGAGACGACATAGGTAAAGCGGTTGGAAGCAACTTAAAACACGTTTATCTCTTGAAAAAAGATGATGTGCTGGCAGCATCTGCTTTTATGAAATATAAACAGCGGAATCTGGAAGAACTTAAGGAAATTGCAGAAAGGCTGAAAAAGGATATAAGAATACTGAAAAAAATAGTAGGAGAGTGTGATTATGGCGCAAATGGAAGAATGTCCGGTATGCCACGGGAACTGTGACCCTGGCGAAATAGTAGGAAATAAATGCCCGGAATGCAGAGAATTGGAGATGCAGATGCGGGCGCGAGATGAACATGCCTTTAAGGTTATGATAAGTCCGTTTTGCCAAATGGATTTAATGGAGATGCTTCAGGAGAGGGCAGATGGTTAAAAAGATCATATTAAACAGTCGTGAGGAATGGATTCAGAACAGAAAAAGAATCGGGGGCTCAGATGCTTCCGCCATTCTGGGAAGAAATCCATATAAAACTAACATTGAACTCTGGCAGGAAAAAACGGAACGGATGGTACCTGAAGATATTTCGGACAAGCCTTATGTAAAGTATGGAATAGCAGCTGAGGAACATCTAAGGGAATTATTTAAACTGGACCATCCAGAGTATACAGTTTGCTATGAAGAGAACAACATATGGTTCAATGACCGGATGCCATGGGCGCATGCTTCACTGGATGGATGGTTAATTGATCAGGCTGGAAGGAAAGGCGTCTGGGAATGCAAGACCACTAATATCTTACAGTCTATGCAGAAAGAGAAATGGCAACAGCAGATTCCGGATAACTACTATGTGCAAATCCTGCACTACCTGATGGTCACGGAATTTGATTTTGCAGAGCTGAAAGCACAGCTTAAGTATGATTTTGGCGGGGAACTCTACCTGCAGACCAGACACTACCATATCGAACGCAGCGAGGTAGAGGAAGATATTGATTACCTAATGCAGAAAGAAGCGGAGTTCTGGGATTCTGTTAAAAGTGATACCAGACCGCCGCTGATTCTGCCGGAAATATAAGAAAGCGAGGATAAGAAAGCATGGAATTAAAAATTGAACAGGTGGCAATCCCTGAGAAGATTGCATTTAACTATGAGGAATTGAAGCAGGAACTGTCTGACAAGGTAAAGATGTATGAAACCCTTGTCTATACGGATGACCAGATTAAGAGTGCAAAGGCTGACAGGGCAGATTTAAACAGGCTTAAGAAAGCGCTGAATGATGAAAGAATCAGGCGTGAAAAGGAATATATGCATCCATTTAATGCATTCAAAACACAGATCAATGAGATTATCGGGATTGTTGATAAGCCGGTGGCACTGATTGACAAACAGATAAAGGAATATGAGGAGCAGCAACGGCAGGAGAAGAAGGAAAAAATTGTAGAATACTTTTCTTCCTGCAACTATCCGGAATGGCTTACTCTGACAATGATCTGGGACGATAAATGGCTGAATGCTTCGGCATCCATAAAATCCATACAGGCAGAGATTAATTCCAGGATTGCTGCTGTTGAAAGTGATCTTTCCACACTTTCTGAATTGCCGGAATTTGCTTTTGAAGCGATCGAAACATATAAAACCACTCTTGACCTTAATAAGTCCATTGCAGAGGGACACAGGTTGTCAGAAATGCAGAAACGCAAAGCAGAACAGGAACGGATTAAGGCAGAACAGGAGAGATTGCGGCAAGAGCAGGAAAAGGCACATCAGGAGGAGCTGGCAAAGGCTGCTGAAATTAAGAGACAGGAAGAATTTATTCCACCGGCTGATGATGAGAGAATTTTTCAGGATGTGGAGAGTATTCCGAGACCCGAAAAACAGTGGGTATCATTTAGCGCTTTATTATCGGTAGCAGATGCCCAGGCGCTTGCTAATCTGTTTGCGGCAAGAGGTATTGAATATAAAAAGATATAGAAAGGAAGGGTATACCTATGGATATTGAAGCATTGGAAAAAGGTGTCAGTCTCAATAGAAAAATCAGTGAGATAGAAGATAACCTGAGAACAATCAACACCTATAAAGGAAAAGCAAGCACTTTTAATTATGAGACTTGTCGTTGTTCTATTAGCATAGAAGACAGAGAGACAAAGGAACTGGTTGAAAACATAATTGAGTTTAAACTCACACAGAAGCTCCAGAAACTAAAAAAGGAACTGGAAGAATTATAAAAGAAAAGGGGTAAAAGATATGGCATTACAGAATACTTTAACACAAAAAAAAGAAACAAAAAATAAGAATGAGATAGTTTTTAATGCAAATGGGACACAGGTAAGGCTTACCCCGGATACGGTAAAGAATTACCTTGTGTCTGGAGACAAGGATAAAGTAACAATGCAGGAGGTTGTAATGTTTATGAATCTCTGCAAATTTAATGGGCTTAATCCGTGGTTAAAGGAAGCATATCTGATCAAGTACGAGAATGAACCGGCAACTATTGTTGCAGGAAAAGATGCTTTTACAAAGAGAGCAGAGGGAAACCCAAATTTTGATGGATATAAAGCAGGATTGATTCTGACGGATGATAACATGGAAGAACTGACTTATAGGGAAGGTTCCTTTAAACTTCCGAACGAGGTGCTTGTAGGTGCATATGCGGAGGTATACAGAAAAGACCGTGACCACAGTTACA
>CAZZHJ010000101.1:0-7952 GCA_964653815.1 uncultured Lachnospiraceae bacterium | reverse complement strand
GGAAAGGGTTTCCTGAATGTTTGCAAAATGTCTTTTATAATCAGAAAATAAAATTGTATGTTCATTATCTAAGATCGCAATTTTTACCGTAGTGGAACCGATATCAATTCCTAAAGTGTATCCTTGCTTTCTCAGTTTGGGTTGGCTCCTTCTAACTTGCTTTTTCTGCACCAGACTACATTATATGACAAGGTTTTTAAAAAAGCAATTGTTTAACCTGTTAAGAATTTGGTAAGTTTATGAAAGAAAAATGAATTTTTAAAGGTTTTGTTTACACTGATAAACTCACATGATAAAATACTATGGATATGAAAAGAAAAATATGATTGAGGTGTTTAGCAGGATGATATGGTTTTATAAATTAGAGCAAAAGTACGAAAAATATGCAGTTAGGAATCTGACCACGTATCTGATTATCTGTTATGCTATAGGATATGCATTGGAGATTTCGGCAGATTTGGGAAATTCGGTAACCATTGCCATATTATCCTATATGAGGCTTGACGTATATCAGATTTTGCACGGACAGGTATGGAGGCTTTTTTCGTGGCTTCTGATTCCACCCAGTTCTTTGAGTATTTTTACCTTAGTCACCTTGTATTGCTACTATAGTATCGGAAACCTGCTGGAGCGTACATGGGGCACCTTCCGTTATAATGTCTTTATGTTTATGGGATTGATTTTTACGGTAGTGGGAGCATTCCTGCTTTATGGTATCTTTTCTTTAACCGGTATCGGCGCAGCCATGGATGCAATGGGATTAGTAGAAGATGGTGTGGCTTCCTTATCCATGTTTGCCTCTCTTTTCTTCAGTACCTATTATGTCAGTATGTCGATTTTTCTGGCATTTGCCATTACCTATCCGGAGCTGCAGATGCTCTTTATGTTTGTAATTCCCATAAAGACTAAAGTTCTCGGGGTTATATATGTGATCATTATGGCTTATGATGTTCTCATGTCCTATAATCTTGGAATTATGTATGGTATAACAAAAACAATTGTCATAGGATTTTCTCTGTTAAATGTCCTGGTGTTCTTTATTGTGACGAGAAAGAGTTTTCGTACTCCTACCCAGATGAAGCGGCAAAGGGATTTTCAGCGCCATACTGTTAAGATGAAAAAAGTTACAAGACATAAATGCGCTATATGCGGCAAGTCGGAAGAGACAGATCCCGATGAGCAGTTCAGGTTCTGTTCCAAATGCGCGGGAAATTATGAATACTGTTCCAAACATATTTATACCCATCCTCATGTGAAACAAGGACAGTAGAATTATGTAAACCGAGCAAGAGTTATGTAAACTATATTATGAGTTATGTAAACCAAACAATAACAAGTAAACATAACTAAAAATTATGTAAACTATTCGAGAAAATAGGTAAACATAATATAAATTATGTTAACTTAATGCTAAAATTAAAAAGTATAGATAGATATGGACAGGAGAAGGAATGGGACAGGAAGAGATTTTTAGAAAAGAGCTGTCAGATCTTTTGCGTCTGGGAAAAAAACAGGGGAATCAATTATCTAAAGAGCAGGTAAGTGAAGGATTTCCGGATTCCGGAATTGATAAAAGCAAGCTTTCTTTTATTTATGATTATCTGGCACAGAATAAGATTGCTGTGGGAGAGATTTCCGGTCTGGAAGAGGCATTGGAAGCGGAGGAAGCATTAAGTTCAGAGGACAGGGACTTTCTTGCCATGTTTATGGAAGAGCTGGCTGAACTGCCTCCTGTGTCAGAGGAAGAAAAGACAGCTCTTATTTTGTCTGCAATGGAAGACGATAAAGAGGCGGCAGATAAGCTGCTTAGCGTATTTCTGCCTAAGGTGGTGGAAATTGCAAAGCTCTATGCGGGGCAGGGCGTCTTAATGGAGGATTTAATCGGGGAAGGCAATGTTGCCCTGATGAGTGCGGTGTCCATGGCAAGCTGCGTGGAAAAGCCGGAGGATGCGGAAGGATTTTTTGCTGGAATGATCATGGACGCTATGGAAGTGCTGGTATCTGCTGAAGGGGATGCCAAAGAAATGGATGAAAAAATACTGGAGCAGGTCAACCGGGTAGCAGAGGCCGCAGAGGAACTGTATAAGGATTTGCGAAGAAAGGTTACCCCGGAAGAACTGGCGGCGGAGACGGATTTGACGGTAGGAGAGATTGAGGAAGCCTACAGGCTCAGCGGGGAGCAGATTGATACCATTGAGGTGAAATAGGGAAAACATTTTATGAGGTCGATATACAGAAGTAAAAAAGGAAAAGCAGAGCTTATTGCGTTATATGATAAGCAGTTGAAGGAATTGAATATTTCCTTTGAAGACCGTTATGTAGAAACTTCCTTTGGAAGGACTCATTTAATTGAATGCGGAGATTACGGCAAACCGCCGCTGCTTATATTCCATGGCGGCAATGCCACAACAGCATATAACTTAAAGTATTGCGGCTTTTTGCTGCCGCATTTTCATATTTATGCAGTGGATACAATCGGACATCCGGGCAAAAGCGCAGAAACGCCTTTATCTCCTTTTTCTCAGGATTATGGAGAATGGGTAAAAGAAGTTGTTGAAAACTTGGGCTATGAAAAAATGGCCTGTTTTGGAGGCTCTTTTGGTGCAGGTATATTGGTAAAAGCCATGTGCGTGGCGCCGGAAATGATTTCAAAGAGCGTACTCCTTGTACCTTCTGCAATTAAAAACGCACCCTCTATAAAAAGCATCAATATGATGTTTCCCATGTGCATGTACCGGCTTACCCGTAAGGAAAAGTGGTTTATAAAATGTATTCTGCCCATGGCGGTAAGGGAAGAAAATATTTCAAAAGACATTTTGGTTACAGCTAAGTGCAGTATAGACAATGCCCGGATTAAGTCTGTTATGCCCCAAAATGAGAAAACAGAAGCATTGCGGAGATATAAAAATCCTGTTCTGGTAATGGCTGCCCAGAAGGATTGCCTTTTTCCGGCAGGCGGCGTGCTTCGCAGAGCAAAAGCTGTATGGCCTCAGTGCAGGAGATACCTGTTAAAGGACAGAGGACATATTCATGAATTGACGGAAAAGGAAAAGAAGATGATTATTGCGGCGCTGCAATGAAGTTTTGACGATAAAAGGAGAGAAGTGAAATGAAACAGTACATAACAAACGGAGGCGGCTGTATCGTGACGCAGTCAGTTTTGCAGGGAAAGACCCCGTTAAGGTGGCTTTTCAGAGAAGAGCCTGTTAATCCTGTTGACAACGGATGGCGGGCGATGGGCAGGGATGATACCCAGGAATATATTGATGAGAGTTCCAATCATGCCATATGTGATATCAATACGCTGATCAATATAGAACCGACGGTTTTAAATGTATATGAGATGCCTGTGGGAACGGATTTGGAATTTGTAGAGGATGCCACAGGGAAATACTTTGTGGATACCAGAACGGGAGAGGAAATCAGGGAAAAGGTAAAATCCCCTATACAGATTGCCTTTGAGCAGAACTTAAAATTTATAAGTGAAGCCGTTCTGGAGACAGAACTGGTAAAAGAAGTTTTTGAGACAAACAGTAAAATCCGGCATTTTACTATGGAAAACTGCGGATTTCCCACGGGGAGAGTGATTGCAACAGATCCCCTGGTCTGTCTTCAAAGCCCTAAACACACCACTGTTTTAGAATCCCAGATTTCATCAGGAAACTATCCGGTTATTCTGGCCGTTATGGATTCACCTATTGCAGGACGCAGGATTGTGGGCGCAAAGATGAAAATTACTTCCGAAGCTGCAGTAAAGTATGAACTTGCCGAGGCATTAAAGAATAAAGACGGGCAATGGGAGAAAACATTTGCCGGCATTCCCGTTGATGCAGGGCTGGTTTGTTTTTGCGATGAAAAGGCGGCCCACGGTTACTGGCAGTTTTTAGATAAATGGTATGGACAAAACCCGGATGGTAATGTGTATGATGACTATTTTGCCGAACTCTTTGCAGATAGCTATGAAAGGAACCCGGAATATCAGCGTCCGGAGGGGGATTTCCTGCTGTGGGAAAATCCGGAGGACGGTACGCAGATTGCCATGTTTGCCAGCGGACTGGGGGACGGATTTTATTCTCCTTACTGGGGTGTGGATAAGGAAGGCAGAATATGTGAGTTAGTGGTCATCTTCATGAATCCGGAATTGTTTTAGAAAGAAGGACAGAAAGGCTAAACAATCGGGATAAAAATGACGATATACAATAAAGGGTTTTAAAAGCCCAAAGAAATGGATTTCACATTGCAACGATTCACGGAGGAATGAGTATGAGTAAGATTGAGAACAGTTATGGCGGTTACAGTTATTATGGCAGCCAGGCAGCACAAAAACAGCAGAAGAGCAAAAGTACCAAAAAGACGGAAACAACAGGAAAAAGTAATAAGGTAAGCCAGCCGAAGCTTTCTAAAAAAGCACAGGAGCTTTTGGAAAAGCTGCGGAAGACCTACAACAACATGGACTTTATGGTGGCTGACTATGACAGGGGAGAAGAAGCCAAAGACCTTCTTTCCAGAGGCACCAAGGAATTTTCCGTTCTCTTTTCCACAGAAGAACTTGAAAAGATGGCTTCTGATGAAAAGTATGAAAAGGAATATATGGACCGGGTACAGGGCGCGGTACGTATGTCGGAACAGATTAATCAACAGTTTGGTTTTGAATCCGCAGGCGGTAAAGGCACAGGTGACAGCATCATAACCAGAATGGGAATTGCCTTTAATAAGGACGGCTCAGTAGACCTTTTCGCTGAACTTGAGAAAGCAGGAGAGCAGCAGAAGGCTATGATAGAGAAATCTCTGGAGAAACATGCGGAGGAAAAGAAAGCCGCCGCAAAGAAAACGACTGTTACGGCATCCTCTATGGATGAACTGATTAAGAAAATCAATGAGGTTGACTGGAGCAAAATCAAGGAAACAGAAAAAATCGAAGGAGACAAATTTGATTTTTCTGTATAGACAGTAAAATAAAGTGAATCAAAACGGCTGCACAATAAACTGCAGCCGTTTTTCTATATGGGATTTTAATAAAATAATTGCTTTTCCCATTCATACTTGTTAGTATTGATATAATTTAAATTTGTTTAATCAGCAAAAAGCTTCAATATAAAAAACAGGGAGAACAGAATGATAACCTTAAATGAAAATGACTACAAATATGTAATCCAGGACTTTTCCAACTATTATATAGGTGCCAGACTTTCCTATCAGGAACTGGTGGACAACGAGAATACGCCGGGAAGGCTGAAAGATGCCGTTTACAGAACATTTTTCAAAGAAATCGATTCTTCCATGACCATAGGAGAGCACCTGCTTAAATTAGAGGATGCATCCGTATGCCGTATGGCATTTTCCCAGCTGCGTATCAGGATTAAGGTCACGGCTCTGGTGCAAAAAGAGGATAAAAAAGGAAATCTTAAAGAAATCTATGAGACAAAAGATTATTCTCTGGGTGAATTCCAGAAACAAGAAGAAATCAAGGAAAATCCTGAACAGTATTTGATTCAGGAAATCTGCTTTACAAAGCGCCATCTGATGATGATGCATGTGTGACAGGATATATTTTGTTTCTAATCAAATAACTATGGATGAAGTGAAATCTTGGAGGTGCCCATATTATGAATGTATTATTAATGAATTGCAGCCCTGTAAGAAACGGTGCCACTGCAGAAATCATTAAAATTGTACATAATTTTTTAGCTGATAAACATGATATCATGAGTATTTGTATTGATGATTATGACATTAATTTCTGCAAAGGATGCAGAAGCTGCCATAAAACGGCAAAATGCTTTCAGGATGACGATGTTTTAAAAGTTATAGAACAATACGAATGGGCTGATATCATTATTTCTGTTTCTCCGTCCTATTGGGCGGACATTCCCGGACAATTTAAAGCATTTATCGACCGGTGTACACCCTGGTGTAACACCCACGAACCCCATGCCACAATCAGTGGCGGCAAAAAGGGATATTCCATTGCACTGCGTACAGGTCCTAATATGAAAGAGTGCAACAGAATTATTGAAAGTATAGAGCACTTTTATGGTCATTTGGAAATTGTGCCAAGCGGAAGTCTGGGACTCTGCTCCATTGAATACAAAGAAGCGCTGGAAGACAGAAAAGATGAGATAAGAGAATTTTGTTCTAAAATATGAAATACCGGAAAGGCAGATAATTATGTTTCATTTTGGATTTTCTTATGTAGGCTTGCTATATTTGCTCATGCTCTTTGTTCCCAACAGTATTTGGACCAAATATAAACCTGAGGGATATGATGAATATGCAAAAAACGAGAATAAGCTTCTTTTGATTTTTGAGAGAACCGGAGAAGCTCTTGTATGTGCATTAGTCCTGGTGTTTTCGGATTTTAATGTAAGAAAAACTTACTGGGCCATATGGCTGGCAATTTCATTCCTGTTTATGCTTTTTTATGAGTTATATTGGGTAAGATATTTTAAAAGCAAACACGGGATGGAAGACTTTTACAGCAGTTTTCTTGGTGTGCCGGTGGCCGGCGCAACCCTTCCGGTTGTTGCTTTCTTTTTATTGGGAATATACGGAAGCAATGTTTTCCTCCTTGCAGCAGTCATAATACTTGGAATAGGCCATATCGTAATACATTTACAGCATAAAAATGAGGTACAGGGAAAACAAAAAAGCAAACTGCCGGTTCGTATATTAAAATGGATTGCGGGTGTTATTTTTACTGCCATAATCGGCGTAAGCGTCTTTATCATCGGATGCAGAAATGTAAATTACTTTCAACACTATCAAATGATTAAAAACGGCGTGGACGAAGGAGTTTACATAACATTGGGAGGGCAGGAACAATATGTGCTGATGCGCGGCATGAACAACGAAAACCCTGTCATTATTTATCTTCACGGAGGACCGTCGTCTCCCGATACTTACACAACCTATGGCTTTACAGATTATCTGACAGATGAATACACTATAGTGGCATGGGACCAGAGAGGCTGTGGAAGAACCTATTTTCACAATGCAGATTCCGACCCCGAAAATACAACAGCAAGCTTTCAGCAGGCAAAAGCAGACCTTGATGATTTAGTAAATTACGCTCTGGAAAGATTTGAGAAGGATAAAGTGATCATTTTGGGACATTCCTACGGAACAATTCTCGGAAGCGAATACGCATTGGAACACCCGGACAAAGTATCCGCATACATAGGCGCCGCACAGGTTGTTTCCCTTGAAAAAACGGACATATACAGCTATGAAGACGCACTTAGCAAAGCTATAGATGCCGGAGACGATACATCGGAACTGACAGGTGCCTTTGAAACATTCCGAGACAGCAATGACCTTACGGATATGATGAAGCTCAGAACACAAGTATCGAAGTATCATCCAACCAACGTTTCCGATAAAGCGACCTGGATGGCCATTACTTCCCCCTATTTTGGAATCTCCGATTTCAGGTGGTTTTTAAAGCAATTAGGCGATATGGGCGAGTACTTCCAATTAAACCGGCAATTATTTGACTATACATTCTCTTTTGATGCCTATGAAAACGAATTACAATATGAAGTACCCGTTTACTTTATTTCCGGAACCTGCGATTGGATATGCCCAATCGATTCCATCCGTAAATATTCAGAAGACATTTCAGCCCCTGACATCCGCATGGAACTCATAGAAGGCTGTGGACACAACCTGCAATACTCACTACCCGAAGAATTTGCCCACAAAATAAAAGCACTGCTGGAACAGTAAAATCATAGAACAAATAAGAACAAAATCATAATAAACAAAACCCAGAACCCCAATCCTCTACAAATCAGTGAGGGGCGGAGGCATTTTGAGGGGCCGGCGCAGAAAACCGTGGGGAATTTTTCTATTTTCATAATCATTTTACTGAAAATCGGCAATTTTTCTTACAGCCCGTCTAAGTACCCAGGGGTAACAGCCCCGGACGGGCTGTTAAGCGTCACTGCGGCATG
>CAZZHJ010000100.1:0-7996 GCA_964653815.1 uncultured Lachnospiraceae bacterium | reverse complement strand
ACCAGGTTGTTAATAGGTCTGATACCGCTTGCCGCAAGCCTTCTCTGCATCCACTCAGGGCTGGGACCGATTTTAATATTTTTGACAACCCTTGCACAATAACGGGTGCACAAATCCGGGTCATCTACCCTGACCTTAATATAATCATTGACATCCTCGTTATTTCCTTTTACGGTAATAACCGGCGGAACAAATTCTTTTTTGAAGGTAGCAGCCGCTTCCCTCGCTACGCCCACCACGCTGTAGCAATCCACGCGGTTGGATGTGATTTCATATTCAAAAACCGTATCATGAAGTCCCAGGACTTCTACGGCATCTGCTCCCACCCGGGTATCCTCCGGGAAAATATAGATACCGTATTCCGGCGCATCGGGATACATATCCCTGGATGAGCCCAGTTCCTCAATGGAACACATCATGCCGTTTGACGGAACACCCCGCAGTTTCCCCGCCTTGATCACAATGCCTTCTTCCGGCATGGGGCCGCCGTCATGTCCGCCTGCCACTTTTCCGCCGTCCAATACAACAGGAACTTTATCACCCTCTTTTACATTGGGCGCGCCTGTTACAATCTGAATAGTCTCTGTACCGATATTAACCTGGCATACGATCAATTTATCCGCATCGGGATGCTTTTCAATTTTATCTATCTGTCCTACTACGATTTTTTCCAGATTCTTATCCCGTCTCTCATAACCTTCCACTTTTGTTCCGCTTAATGTCATCGCATCACAATATTCCTGGTCTGTACAGTCCAAATCCGGAACATATGCTTTAATCCATGATAATGCTGTATTCATCTTTTTCCCTCCTGTCTAGAACTGTTTTAAGAAACGAATATCGTTTTCATATAACAATCTCATATCGTCGATTTCATATTTTAAGAGCGCAATACGCTCCAGACCCACACCGAATGCAAAACCGGTATATTCTTCCGGGTCGATACCGCTCATCTCCAATACATGGGGATGAACCATGCCGCATCCTAAAATCTCAATCCAGCCGGAGCCTTTGCAGAAACGGCATCCGCTGCCGCCGCATTTAAAGCAGGTCACATCCACCTCGGCGCTGGGCTCTGTAAAAGGGAAATGATGGGGTCTGAATTTTACCTTTGTATCTTCCCCGAACAGTTCTCTGGCAAACTCTGCCAGAGTTCCCTTTAAATCGGCAAAGGTAATATTTTTATCCACAACCAGACCTTCAATCTGATGGAAAGAAGGAGAATGGGTTGCATCCACTTCATCGGAACGGAATACTCTTCCCGGCGCAATCATACGGATGGGAAGCTTTCCCTTTTCCATTTCATGTACCTGGGTAGATGATGTCTGGGTACGCAGCAAAATATCCCCGTTTACATAGAAGGTATCCTGTTCATCCTTAGCAGGATGGTCAGCCGGAATGTTTAAGGCCTCAAAATTATAATAATCCCTTTCTACTTCCGGTCCTTCCACAACTTCGTATCCCATACCCACGAAGATTCTTTCCACTTCTTCTAAGGCAATGGTATTGGGATGTCTGTGACCCACATTATTTTTCTTTGCAGGAAGGGTAACATCAATGACTTCTTTTTTCATTTTAGCGTCCCTTACCTTGCGCTCCATCTCTGTTTTTGCTTTATCTAAGGCCGCCTCTATATCAGCCCGTACCTCATTGACAAGCTGTCCCACTTTGGGACGTTCTTCCGGCGCTACATCCTTCATGCTTTTTAAAATACCTGTTAATGCGCCTTTCTTACCGAGCTGGGTAATACGCACGTCATTTAAATCTTCCAAAGACATTGCGGCAGAAATCTTCCCCATGGCTTCAGTTTTAATCTGTTCCAGTTTCTCTTTCATGTTCCTGTTCTTCCTTTCCATAACATTGTTTCATTTTTTGCCGGCATAAACAATCCGGCTTATAGGATATTCATGCATAAGAAAATCCCTTGCTAAAAGCAAGGGACGAATATAATCCGCGGTACCACCCACATTCCCGATAAACGGGCTCTTCATTATGCGTAACGTGCATCTGACGGCTTTGCTTACCATAAGTCCTGCATCACCATAACAGTGATAAACCTCCTTAGGCAAAGCTGCTCCGGTGGGAAATTCGTCATCTTACGGGAACCGAAGGAAGCTTTCAGCCGGTGACTTCCTATCTCTGCCGGTACATAAAATGCTACTGTACACCTTCTTAGCATTTCAATATAAAATATCTGTCATTTATTCTAACGACACAAAATACTTCTGTCAAGTCATTTTTCTTGCTATCCGCCTATTTCTTTTTATTTCATGCTTCTCATCCACCCGTTTTAACAAAAATTCCGTAGCAGGCTGGAAAAACTTGCTGATCAGCGCTCCCAAAAACAACAGATAAAAAGCGAAATAAAACCAAAGCATCAGAATGACTACCGTCGTCATATTGCCGTACATGCTGTTTCCGGTAAATCGGTTTACATAAATCGAAAACACAAAGGAAAACATACTCCATGCAATGCTTACAAAGGACGCACCCACTATCTGTGTCCTCCAATCCAGCTTTTTATTGGGAATCCACGTAAATAATGCGGTAAAAAACAACACCAGGACCGCCAGGACAATCAGGATACGGAGATTGGAAAACAACGGGGAAACCATGCTGATGCCTTCAAATTTCTGCTCCAGCACGGCACCGATAGCGCTTCCGAAAACACCGATTACCAGTGAAACCAATATGACAATCAACAATATAACCGTATAGATACTTGCCCGGAACCTTTGAAAAAAGTAATTGCCAGGCTTTGTTTCCTCCTGAATGGCATTAAGCCCCCTTATAATGGCCAACATTCCTTTTCCCGCAGACCAGACAGTGGCAACTGCCGACAGGGAAATAACAGCCGGTGATTTATCATAAACATCCGCTACTGTCTTTACCGACAACGGAACTAAACTGGCTGGCAGGATCTGCGCCAGAACCTCCATTAAATCTGCTTCCGTAACCGGTGTATAAGGCAGAATGGAACATACCAGCAGCAAAATGGGAATCAGCGACAAAAACATAAAGAATGCCGCACTAGCCGCATATGCGCTTACATGGCAATTGTTAATTTCTATGGTAAATTTTCTGATTATCAAAATGATCTTTTTCATCGCTTATTCCATTTCTGTCATTCATTGATATTTCTAATAGTTATTCCCTCATAAAAGAACTGCAATATGTCCCCACAGTTCATTCCGTCAAGAGCCATGGCTCTTGCGCCGTTCTGGCTCATGCCGATACCGTGTCCGTAACCGCCTCCTGTCACTGTATAAGAGGTAATGGTATTCGTCTCGGCATCCACTGTAACATCAATCACAGCAAAGGCACTAGGCAGCAAAGTGGATACCCCGCTCTCTGAACCGTTCTGCCTGATTACGCTAGTGCCTTCATTAGCAAGCACAGAACGTACAGCATGTTCTCCTACTACCTTTACATAGCCCTCTTTTCCTTCAATCAGCAGTTCATCGATAACTCCGCCCTTTTCTCTTTTTACAACCGCCATTCTTATCACCTGAGTAAAGACTGGCGGCTTTCCTTGTACAAAGTTACCATCTGCATCGGGAACCAGAATACTTTTTGCACTGGCCTCATATCTTTTTACCAGATTTTCATTCAATCTGTCAATATTTAAAACTGTTTCATACTTCCAGCGGTACCAGCCTTCCCCTGATTCAAAGTCGTTTTCATAGGTATTTGTAATATAATTCCTGAATGTCTCTTCATCTGTGATATCTCCCACATCACTTTCCCCTTTTGCAATATGCCGGGATACCAGATATGAATATCTACCATCATCACTGCCATGCCATACACCGATATCCGTGCCAAACCCGCAGGATGTGGAATAGTAATAAGTCTCCGCCAGATTTTCCCCCATATAGGCAATCTGTCCCTGTGTATCCCGGATTGCCAAAGTAGTCGTCTCGCTCTCTTTGATATTGTTATACACCTGAAAAGCGGCGCTGTCATCTACATGCGCCCCGTATTCCTTCAATCCAGAATGGAGCATCCGCTGATATGCATAAGTCCTGGCCGATACCGCCTGTGCTTTTAATGCCTCCATGGGGTAGCTTGCCGGCATTTCACTTGGAACCACAGAATAGAGATACTCTTCCAGCAGCAGTTCATTAATTAACAGCAATCCGTCCGCCGCTTTTGCTATCTCAAAATTCCCACGGTAGGAAGGAACTCCCTGGTCTCTCTGAATGGAAGAAATGGTAGTTCTTGCCAGATTGGTCTCCGGCCTGATATAAATACGTCCATTTTGGAATCTTTCATCCCCTGCTTCTATGGTAATCTCTTCTCCTGCCAGATGATGCTCATCATTAACAAGAAAAGCCGAATCACAGGTAAATGTAATGCTCTCATGATAAGCGGAAGCAAAATTCGTAGTTTTCACAACAACCCTGATGGAATCCATCTTTTCTTCCCTGGTTACAAGCCCTGCTACAATGACTCCTTCATCATCCAGGACAAAGTCCGTAAAATCA
This sequence comes from uncultured Lachnospiraceae bacterium, assembly GCA_964653815.1. Classification (GTDB taxonomy): domain Bacteria; phylum Bacillota; class Clostridia; order Lachnospirales; family Lachnospiraceae; genus UBA2882. Next base: position 3,509 of record CAZZHJ010000100.1, on the reverse strand, counting down.
TATCCTATCTTTAAATCACTTTTACTGTAATATTCTTTCTGTCCGTACAATTTATATACCGACAGATTTTCACGGTAAGAATAAAAGCCCAATCCTTCCAGTTCGATTTTATCATCCGATACACTGAGCAGTTTCCCGCTCACCCTGTCGTCATAGGTGGAAATATGGTCCAGCTTTCCTGCCAAAAAGTAAATATCCGCAATATCCTCAAACCTGTCATAGATGCTGCCATCTTCCAGATATACTCCTGTTTCCTCACTCTGTATGCATACCTTATAGTCTCCCAGGGTAATCCACATGTTACCCGGCTGGTTAGAAGAAATCCAGCAGGTTTCCAAATAAAAGTTCGGTTCCTGTTCCACCTGTCTATAAGAAGATAAATCAAAAAGCAGATATCCTTCTGTTTCCAGATAGATATGCTCTGTATACAAATCATTTTCTTCATAGCTGTAATCATATAAAAACCGTTTTGCCCATTGACGTATCCTGCCCTTTGAGACTTTGTTATCTTCTTCCTGATCTGCTAACAAAATACTGTTTTCCGGCACCGGGCTGTCGTCCAAATTCATGACAAAGGAGGAATCCCCCAATAAAATTCCTCGTTCTTCTTCTAACGCCATATCGTAATGAATAATCTGCCAAAGTTCTTCATAACATGCAAAATACTCATCTGCCAACACCGCACTGCCATCCTTCCGGTTATTGGGAAAAGCCTCTTCGCTTACCTTTTGTATTTCTCCTTCAAAAACCGGATAACGCTCCTTTAAAAGAGCAAACATTGTTTTTGCCTCCCCAAGAGTCAGATATTCTGAATCCTCCGGAAGACCGTTTTGTGAAATTTCCGCTATCAGGTTTTTATCCGTTTCCCCTTCGGCAATTTCAATCAGATCACTGTACAAATATGTATATAAAAGATAGGCGTCTTCCCTATTAACAAAAACGCCCTCCGGTTCTTTCATAAACCGCGCCTTTATGGCACATACCAGCACTGTCACCACAAAAGCCAGCAGGATAACAGCAATAACGCCTTTCCATATATTCTTCCTTCTATTTCTCATAATTCTCCTCTCATAATATCCGGTTATCCCCGGCAATTACAACCCACCTGCACCGAACTTTTGAGGTTACCTTGCCGGTTCCCATGATAAAATGAAAAACAGCCCGTCAGGACTGTTTTTCATTTGTATCCCAAAATGCCGGCTCCTGTATTTTGACTCCTAGCCTAAGCCAGGTGGGTGACCGCAATTTTACTTCTGCCGTCCTCGTCACTTAATGGGAGGCGTGACATCCATAAAACAATATAGGAATCCCGTTTAAAGTAAATGTAGGTTCAAAACAACAAGAGTTATCGAACATTTCAGGTAACATTATTATACGAAATATATCGATAAAATACAACCCGGTTTTAGCGGTTTTCTCTGACAGTTTTTAACACAAGCTTTCCCATGTCAGTCAAAAGTTTTTTGGAATCAGGATCAATATTTTTGACCGATTCGATAATTTTTTTAAAATTTTTTGCAGTGATTTCACTCAACGTTTTTGCATTTGATGCCTCCAATGCGTCAAACACAATGGACACAAACTGTTCTCTTTGTTTCACTGTCAGTTTTTTCATACACCGCTCTATTGCAGTGTGGACAAGCAGCGACTCTTTGGAAAGGGCGGCTTCCTTAAGAATACTTTTCCCCATAATCTCCCACGAAAACGGGTCATGCTGCATAATGCCTCTGTTGGTGCTTTTCATGACACATTCATTTGTCCCATGGTATAAAAGAGCGCCAATCATTGACTCATATGGTAAATACCAATACGTTTTTTCATCTACAGCCCGGTAATCATCTAAAGATAAAAATTTTTCCAAAAAGCCCGGACCGTCCATATTATAGATGCCTTCTATGCGTTTCTGGATTCTTTTTCCGCATCTGGTCCCGCTGTAAACGGACAGATTGCCGCCTTTTGAATGCCCCATAAGGTAAATTTTTCCCTTCAATGCCATGGCTGCACGTTTTAAATACTTCAAAGCTTCTTCCTGGGCGGGAATCACATCCATATATGCAATGTTAAAATCTTCCTTCCACCCTACAATGGTGTCATCCGTTCCCCTGTAAACAATATAGATTTCTCCCTTATCATTCTGAAAAGTTACAGCTGCAAACTGTTCTTCGCTCTGTTCGTCCACATGATTTACATAGCCCGACATGCGAAGAGAGGCATATCTTCTGCATTTTGACATTTTTTCAAATAAAACCAATACCTCATCGGGAATAATCCTTCCCAGATTCCGGTATTTGGGGTCATTGAGATAGCTTTGGAATTCTTCAAAAGCATCCTTTAATAAAATCTGCTCGGTCAGGGATTCTGATACGATTTTGTCCAGTTCCACATAACAAACCGTACTTAAAATTGCCACATCCACTTCATGAAAAGGGTCCTGGCTAAAAGTCAAATCTCCCCGCCAATCAATAAAATCCAAAATATTCCCCATATTATCACCTATTCTTGTTCAAACTGCTGCAATTTCTCTTTGGCCTCATCCGCCATATAGGTTGTGCCGCCATTTTGTGCAACAAACATAAGATGTTGTTTTGCACTCTCGTATTTCTCCTCTTTTATATCTGTAGCAGCCAGCATTTGATGAATTGTAACCTTATTCAACATATTAGATTTCCCTGCATCCAATAATCTCTGATACATATTACGTGCTTCCTCAAACTCCCCGGCACGAAATTTTTCGCTTGCTTCGCTGGCTTTTATATACTGTTCGTACATTATTTTATTCTTTTTTGAAAGCTTTTGTGTACTGAACAGATTTTTCATCTTCTCTTTAACCTTTTGATAATCTTCCCACTGCTCTGTTACTGCATAATGCCGCATATACAAAGATAAATGAAACAATTGATTTCCTATGTTCTTTTTATATCCCTTACATGTTTGCAGCAATTCAAAACTTTCCTGCTCACAGCCTCCAATAAAAGAAAGTGCCTGTACTCTTAACATTCTCCAAATATTTTTTGCGTGTTCTACTTTAACCTTATTTTCAATTATGAAAATGATGTCTTTCATCTTTACTGCATCACAATCTCCATAAATAACTCTCTGTAACACAACTATGGGAATACGACGCAATATAAAATAGTAACAGAAAAACAAAAACAGAGAAAACAGAAATGCAGGCCCGCTTTCCCGAAACATCGAAATCCACAAAGCCACAATAGCACCTACGCCAAAAAACAGGTCATTCAGTATCCAAATCCCATAATGCAGCCTTACACATGTTTTTGCGCTATATTTATAATATATGCTATGCTTATGGTTCATCCGTTTTCTCCTTGCATAAATGTATATATGTTGTATTTAAAATATTATACAGCATTCCCATAATACAATCAATTCAGTTACCATGTAAACATAAAAATAAGGCTGCACATCGGAAATTAAACCAATGCACAGCCCTATATATTGCTATAGCATATTACGAACTATAAACAACTATTTAATACTAAATCTTA
>CAZZHJ010000099.1:0-7996 GCA_964653815.1 uncultured Lachnospiraceae bacterium | reverse complement strand
TTCCCAAAAGCTTCTTTTAAAAGCTCCGCAAAACGACGGCTGTCAAACTCTGGAATATAATAATCATCATTATAGTATATTGTAATTTCATCCCCGGATGCCCATGTATCTACTGACATGGATACAAAAAAATCCGCCCGCAGGCTATTGGCAGTCATCATATCCCCGTTTGAAAGACCCTTAATATCCATTTTATCCAGACTGTCAAATACTTCTTTTTCCCAGCAATCGCCTTCCACAACCACCAGCCTGTCATATTGCTCCGCCGGATTGCAAAGTCTCAGGAATACAGAATCTCCCTTAATCTGCACATCCGCCGTATAAATATCCTTCAGTACAAAAATCAGCTCGCTCTCTTTCTTTCCCTGCCGGTAAGACACCTGGGAAATCTTTTCTTCATTCCCCTGAATCTTATGTTCTAGATAATACTGTTCTTCCACATCCTGCAAAATAACTTCCAGCGTCATATCCTTCGGACTTTCTTCTATCCTGAAAGTATCCTTTGCCCCATTTCCCGGAAGAGGAATCACAATGTCTGCTTCCGTTCCGTCTATGGATACAAAATAGCTCTCTTCATTGCCCTGGGATTCCTGCAAACCTTCTGCATATTCTCCCGTATTCTCTGTAAAATCTTCTGGATCAGCATTTTTACTGATATATCCCATAACGCACACAGCCGCAGCCAGAAATACCGCTGCAACTATTGCCAATACTTTTTCTCCCTTTTCTGTCATACCTTGTCTCTCTTAGGCGGCTTCGGCCCCAAATACTGATAAAAATAAGTTTTCAACATTCCATTATATAATTTGCGGTTTTTATCCGCATTCTTTCCGATATCCCTTTGCGCATGCTCATAAGAAGTAATCAGATACATGGACCATGAATCCAGGCTTCTGTAACGCTCTCCTAAGGTCTGATAGAGGGCTGGCAAGCTCTTCTTTTCCTCCAACCTTTCCCCGTAGGGAGGATTCGTAATAAGAAAACCGTACTTCTTACTATGACTGAGCTGATCCAAGGGTCTGGTCTGGAAATGGATCAACTCTTCCACTCCCGCAAGTCTGGCATTCGCCCTTGCAATCTTGACCATCTCCGGGTCAATATCGTAGCCCTGTATATCCGTCTCTATATTCATGTCCACCTCTTCTGCCGCTTCATCCATACAGTCATACCACATTTTCGGCGGGATCAGGTGCTTCCAGTCAAAAGCCCGGAAATTCCGGTTCATTCCCGGCGCAATATTGGCAGCGATCATTGCCGCTTCAATAGGAAATGTCCCACTTCCGCAAAAAGGGTCAACAAGAATCCTGTCACGTTTCCATGGCGTCAGCATAATCAGTGCAGCCGCCAGATTTTCTGCAATAGGCGCCTTGGCAGTCAATTTACGGTATCCTCTTTTATGTAAGGACTCTCCCGTGGTATCCAGTCCTACCGTCACCTCATCCTTGTACAAAAACACCCTGACAGGAAAACTCTCTCCATCCTCTTTAAACCAGCTGATTCCATAGGCTTCCCCCAGACGTTTCACCATGGCCTTTTTCATGATTGACTGGATATCAGAAGGGCTAAACAGCTTACTCTTTACACTGGCCGCCTTCGTTACCCAGAACTTCCCGTCGGAAGGAATATATTCCTCCCAGAGCAAAGCCTTCGTGCCCTCAAACAGTTCATCAAAGGTCTCTGCACGGAATCCCCCTATTTTAATTAAGATTCTCTCAGCAGTCCTCAAAAAAATATTAGCCCGGCAGATGGCATCCTCGTCACCTGCAAAAGTAACTCTCCCATCCTCCACTTTGCTAATATCATATCCTAAATCCGTTATTTCCTTTTTTAACACAGCTTCCAGTCCAAAATGACAAGGAGCGATTAATTCCATTTTTCTCATAGTCTTATATTAAATTCAAAGGCTTTCACTGTCAATCAACTTTTTCGAAAAGACAAAAACCGATGTACGCCTTTGTACATCGGTTTTGTCCTATCCGAATAGTTTTCCGCGGATAATTAGCGGCAGTTGTTAGAATCTTTAGAGCTGTTCTGCTCATTATTCTGCTGCTTGTTCTGTTTGTTCTGGCTGCTCTGATTCTGGCTGTTGTTATAACCATCTTTCGAGTTGTTCTGATTAGACTGGTTTAATTCATTGTAATCATTTTTTGCCATCTTCAATTCCTCCTAATAAATATTTGGTTACATTTGTAGTATTCCAAAATGTAGAAAGAATATTCAGGTTGACATAAGAAAAAAGTACTATTTTTTTTGCTTAATTTTAAGTTTTTATTGCAAAATCTATTGAAAAAAATTAATGAATGACGTATAATTTAGTTACGGTAGAGCAAATCCCCAATTTTTCTACCGTAGACTGATATATTTATTTATACTCCCCGTGAGATAGCCTATCACCCCTGATAGGCTATCTTCCTTTTATCCTATTTTCGGAAAATCTCTATTACAGCATAAATGACCATCACAGGAATCAAAACCGGAACTACAAATCTGATAAATATGCCAAAAGCCAGACCTACAATCTTAAATAAAATAGAAAAGAACAGCATGACCGCTATAATCACCGCCAGACGAAGCCCCCATACCTTTAAAAGATTTTTTGCATTCCTTCTTTTCTCTTCTCTTTCTTCCTCTCTACTTTCATATACCGTTTCAAAAGTCTCCCCATAACCACCATTGCCTTCCGCTGCCGTTATAGTCTTTGCCAGAAGCCTTGGGTCACCCAGCTCCGTGAGCACCTCTTCCTCTGTTTTTCCCTTCCGAATCTGGGAATCAATATAATCATTATAATAAGCTGTGATTTCCTGAAGCTTTTCCGTTGATACCTTTCCTGTCAAATGTCTTTGTAAATTTGTTATAAATTCGTACTTATCCATATACACTCCACTTTCGCCTTCATACCTGCACATAATACTTCCGTATTCAATAATTCCTTTTATTTCCATAATTATTTTATACTACATTTCCGCCCTTATTACGAATGATTTTGATTGTACTTTCCATTATGAAACCGGCATTTGTTAAAATCTGTCTGTTCCGGGGCTTTCTCTTAATTTCTCCTCATAATATACGGGATTTTCAAAAAACGCCGCCATGGTATAAAAAGCCCTCAAGACCATATCCTCTTTATTACAGTTCCCAGTATTTTTTCCGATATCATGTATCAGATTATAATGCTCCATCTGTTTGACATATAGGTCAATCAGAGAATATCCTCCGAAAGACAACCTGCCCCAAAATTCATGATGCTCTAAATAATAAACAAACTCTTCATAAAGACCATCATATTCCAGAAACTTTTTCCACAAAAAATCTCTGTTTTCCTGATTCCATTCTGCATAATCGCACAACTGTCCAAAATATTCAAAAACCCGCAGTCTGCGGCCGTCAACAATCATTGTCATTCTCTTTTACCTCCATAGGGAGAGCAACTCCGCTTTTCGTCTTGCTTTTCCATTCACTCCTATAATTACTTTTATACCACACTTACAACTCTTTTGTGAAATTACTTTAAAATTTTTCTATGCCACATCCTTTTAAAGATTGAGGAAGTCAAATTGAAAAATGATGCAACTTTGATGCAAAAATGATGTAATTAATATGCAAAAAATATGAAAAAATGATGTTTGGGCCTCTTATACTCTAATTAGCGACAGAGAATTGAGATACGGATTAAGAGGAAATCTTTTAGAGGAGGAACAAAAGGAATGACAAAGAAATTATTAAGTGTTCTGCTTTCCACAGCAATGGCAGCTTCCCTGCTGACAGCCTGCGGCAACATTACTATACTGGTAGGCTATAACAACGTTACTATAGAAGCCCCTGCATCTGAAACACCTGCAGAAGAGGAAAAATCCACTGATGAAAAAGAAGCACCCGCAGATGAGGAAAAATCCGCTGATAAAACTGAAATACCCACAGATGAAGAAAAATCCGCTGATGAAGCTGAAATACCCACAGATGAGAAAAAATCCGCATGGACGGCTGATTTTTCCGGCGATACAGGTAAAGTATTAAACATCTACTGCTGGAACGAAGAGTTCCAATCCCGTTTAGCAGATCACTACCCCGGATACACAGATAACGGAGACGGAACCGGAGCAATCGGCGATGTTAAAGTCAACTGGGTTATCATACCTGATGGTTATGCTTATCAGGACAACCTGGATGAAGCTTTATTAAAACAGGCAAACGCGGCAGACGACAATAAGGTCGATATGTTCTTGGTTGAAGATGACTGCGCATTAAAATATGTATATGCCGAAGATGTATGTATCTCCATGGATGATCTTGGATTAACAGATTACATGACTGACCAGTATCAGTATACAAAAGAGGTTGTTACTGATAGAAACGGCAATGTAAACGGTACTGCCTGGTCTGCTAGTCCCGGCCTTTACATCTACAGACGTTCTGTGGCAAAGGACGTATTCGGAACAGATGATCCTGAAGAAGTCCAGAAACTTTTCTCTGACTGGGAGCAATTTGCGGCTTCCGCTCAGGAATTAAGCGATGCAGGCTGGAAGGTAGTTTCCGGTTATGATGATGCTTACCGTGTGTTCTCCCAGAATGTATCCAGCCCCTGGGTAGTTGACGGCAGAATTGTTATCGATGACAACATCATGAACTGGGTAGAGCAGACAAAAGACTTCACAGACAAAGGCTTTAACAACAAGACCACTCTTTGGAGAGATGAATGGGTTAATGGCGCATCTTCTTCTGGAGATGTATTCGGTTACTTCGGACCCGCCTGGTTTATTGACTACTGTTTAGCAAGTTTCTCAATGGACGATTTTTGGGGCGAAGAAGCAGTCGGCAACGGTACATGGGGCGACTGGGCAGCTATTGAAGGGCCTCAGGGTTATTTCTGGGGTGGCGTATGGATATGCGCCGCACAGGGATCTGACAACCAGGGTCTTGTAGCAGACATCATGTATCAGTTGACATGTAATCCTGATGTTATGAAAGACATGGTTACAGCGGACAATGACTTCTGCAACAACCGGCCTCTGATGGAGGAAATGGCGGCTGCCGGTACAACTACTAATGCTTTCCTTGGCGGGGAGAACGTGCTTGAGAAATACTGCGCAAGCGCTTCAACAATCAGCATAAAAAACAGCTCCGATTATTATGAGGATATAGCAGAGCTGTTCCAGAACGCCATGACAGACTACTTCGAGGGCAGCGTTGACTTAGACACAGCTTTAGAGAACTTCTATGCAGACGTAGAAACAAAATATCCTGAATTAACTAAATGACATATTTACCCCTTCTTTTCTCTTGATTTTATATACCCGTTTTTGTATAATTTTCATAGGGATTGCCTTGGGGGGTAGTCCTAACAATACTATATTGAAAGGAATTTGGACGATTATGAAATTTGGTTACTTTGATGACGCCAATAAGGAGTACGTCATCACAACTCCCAAAACCCCGCTTCCCTGGATTAATTACTTAGGATGCAATGACTTCTTTACATTAATTTCCAACACATGCGGCGGTTACACTTTTTACAAGGATGCAAAGTTATTAAGAATTACCCGTTATCGTTATAATGACGTACCGGGAGATATCAACGGCAAATATTTCTATATTAAGGACGGCGACACTGTATGGAATCCCGGCTGGAAGCCCACCCAGACAGAGCTTGACAAATACGAATGCCGCCACGGTATCGGATATTCCAGGTTTACAGGTACAAAGAATGATGTGGAAGCAAGCGTGCTTACCTTCGTTCCCATGAATGACAGCTGTGAAGTAAGCCGCCTGACCGTTACCAACAACGGCAGCGCTGCCAAAGAATTAAAGTTATTCTCTTATGTAGAATGGTGTCTGTGGAATGCGGACGACGACTCCCGTAACTTCCAGAGAAACTTAAGCACAGGCGAGGTTGAGGTAATCGGCTCCACAATCTATCACAAGACAGAATACAGAGAGCGCCGTAACCACTACGCCGTATATTCCGTAAATACCAAGGTAGACGGCTTTGACACAAGCCGCGATGCTTTCCTCGGCGCATACCGCGGTGCGGACAACCCTGAGGTTATTGAAAACGGACAGGCTGCCAATTCCATGGCAAGCGGCTGGTCTCCCATCGCTTCCCATCAGATTAATGTTACTTTAGCTCCCGGTGAGAGCAAATCCTATGTATTTGTTCTGGGCTACTGCGAGAATCCCGAAGAGGAAAAATGGGAATCTCCCGGCATCATCAACAAAGCACCCGCAAATGCACTGCTTGCAAAATACCAGACAGATGCAGACGTGGACAAGGCTTTTGCAGAGCTGCAGGCATACTGGAACGGTCTGCTTTCCAAATACACAGTTAAATCTTCCAACGACAAGGTTGACCGTATGGTCAATATCTGGAACCAGTATCAGTGTATGGTAACCTTCAATATGTCCCGTTCCGCTTCTTATTATGAATCCGGTATCGGACGAGGCATGGGCTTCCGTGATTCCTGTCAGGATTTACTTGGATTCGTACATTTGATTCCCGAGCGTGCAAGAGGCCGTATCATCGATATCGCTTCTACCCAGTTTGAGGACGGCAGCGCTTATCATCAGTACCAGCCCCTTACCAAGAAGGGCAATGCGGATATCGGTTCCGGCTTCAACGATGACCCCTTATGGTTAATCGCAGGAACAAGCGCATACATCCGTGAGAGCGGCGATATGTCCATTCTGGATGAAATGGTTCCTTTCGATAATGATGAGAGCAAAGCTACTCCTTTATTAAATCACTTAAAACGTTCCTTTGATTACATAGTAAACCACAAAGGACCTCACAATTTACCTTTGATCGGACGTGCAGACTGGAATGACTGTCTGAACTTAAACTGCTTCTCCGAGCATCCCGGCGAGTCCTTCCAGACATTCGGACCTTCCGAGGGACCGGTTGCAGAGTCCGTATTTATCGGCGGTATGTTTGTAAAATACGGTTTGGAATATGCTGAAATCTGCGAATTAAAAGGCGACCAGGCAGAAGCTGATTATGCCCGCGCAGAAGTTGAGAAAATGAGAAAAGCCCTCTTAACAGACGGCTGGGACGGCGAGTGGTTTGTCCGCGCTTATGACGCATACAGCAACAAGGTTGGTTCCAAAGAATGTGAAGAAGGCCAGATTTACATCGAGCCCCAGGGCTTCTGTGTACTTGCAGGCGTCGGCGTAGAAACAGGCGAAGCAAAGAAAGCCCTTGATTCCGTAAAAGAAAAACTGGATACCGAGTACGGTATCATGATCTTACAGCCCGCTTACACCAAGTATCACTTAGAGCTTGGCGAGGTTACCTCCTATCCTCCGGGATACAAAGAGAACGCAGGTATCTTCTGCCACAACAATCCTTGGGTTTCCATTGCGGAAACAGTAATCGGACGTGGCGACAGAGCTTTTGAAATCTACAAAAAGACCTGTCCTGCTTACGTAGAAGAATTCAGTGAGATTCACAGAACCGAGCCTTATGTATATGCACAGATGGTTGCAGGACGCGACGCTAAGTTCCACGGCGAAGCAAAGAACTCCTGGCTGACAGGTACTGCAGCATGGACCTTTGCCAATATCTCCCAGTACATCCTGGGTGTATATCCTACCCACAAAGGACTTTCCATCAATCCTTGTGTTCCCAAAGGATTCGGCGATTTCGAAATCACCCGTAAATTCCGTGAAGGAACCTACAACATCAAGGTAGTAAATCCTGACAATGTAGAAAAAGGCGTTAAGAGCATGACCGTAGACGGCACTCCCGTTGAAGGCTGCGTAGTTCCTTACGTAAAAGGCAAAGAAACCTATGATGTAGTTGTAACCATGGGCTAAGAGAAAAACACAAAGAGGCGGTATTCAAACTACCGCCTCTTATTTTTCTTATTTTCCCACAATATTTCCCAAGGCAAGGTATCCCCACAGAAGAACTCCAAAAACTCCCCGGCCTTTTTAACATACTATAACTCCTCAGCCAGAACGCCGTCGGCATGGGCACAGCCCGGAAAAAGTTTTTCTATTTTTT
>CAZZHJ010000098.1:0-8267 GCA_964653815.1 uncultured Lachnospiraceae bacterium | reverse complement strand
TATATGTTTTTTCAAGTTTACTGAAGAAGTACTAATTGTACAGCGGGAATAGCGTTTCGAATAAGTAGTTGACGAGAATGCTTGAATATACTAGATGTGGTATTTATCGCTAGACAACTTTTCGAAAAACTGTTCTTTTGCGAATAGTTCACAATCATTACTTATACCAAATATAAACCCTCTTTCGATTTATTGATATTGAACTCTTCTACAAAATCTTATCTATAATTTGTTTCGAATTTCATTTCGATATTTTAGTATTAAGAATATATAATGTATAGCACAACCTATAATTATTGAATAAATCAATTTGATATTATTAATATTTTCTGACATAGCAATATTATATAAATGGACAAATGCAATATAACTAAACATGATATAAAGTATACAAAGATCATATGATAAATCAAAAAAACTTAAAAAAAGCCTTTTAATATCATTTCTATTATTATCTATCCAAAGGAATTTACCCATAACTATTGCTATTGCCAAATAGCTAATGGAATTGGTTGCTTTATTACATAATCCTACAGAAAAATATAATATGAAAACAACAATAAAAGCCCACATTTGAGGCATATGTCCTAGATATCGTAGACTAGCACGCGGTATTATTTTATTTAAGATTTTGATAATTAATCTATGAAATCCTACTGAAAATTTTCCTCCAAATATAAGTATAATATTGGAAGTGATACCACTGATATTAATAAAATATTCTTTTGTTTGGCTAATTCCTTCTGGAACTGCTACAGCAAATACGAATGCAAGCAAAAAAACACCGAAAGAAATTGCAAAGAATAATAAATTACTAATAAAATAATTTAAATCCATTTTTTGGAAAATTTTAAAGTAAGTTTTTTCTTTCCTAATTTTATCATATTGATAATGGAATAAGTAAAACAATCCAAATTCTAAGAAAGTAATTATTATATAAATCATTTATGTATATCCATCCTCTCCTCTTCTGATACCTTTTTATTTTAGTTTTGTCAGGTATGGGGTATGTTCTTTAAGTGTACAAATTATATCATAAGTATAGTACATTTAACAGGACACTCAACGTGATATAATGTAAATTTTACTTTTTCTATACTCTTTGTCAACTTTATTACCATATTCAGAAAATTTCAACAAAAAGGCAGCCTGTTTTATCCCCAGACTGCCCTTCATTTCACTTAATCTTCCTCTTCTGCTCTTTATAAACATATTATTTTACTTCTTTTCCTCAAAATCCATAATAAACTGCCTGATCAGCTTCACAGAACCGTCAATTCCCAATACGGAACTGTTGACGGTCAAATCATAGGAATCAGCACGTCCCCACTTTTTGGAGGAATAATAGTTATAATAACTTTGACGCTGTTTATCCTTCTTGATGATCATATCTTTTGCTTTTTGTTCCGGCAGGTCATATTTACGCATAATACGCTCGATTCTGCACTTCTCATTGCCGTGAATGAATATATTCAGGCAGTTATCGTATTCAGATAAAGCATAATCTGCACATCTGCCGACGATAATGCAGGCACCTTCTGTGGCAATCTTACGGATTGTATCAAACTGTGCCAGAAAAACCTTCTGGCTGATAGGCATATCCACCATTGCTGCAGAATTATATCCAAAAGAATAGGTATCCATAACCAGATTATACAAAAAGCTGTTAGTAGGCCTTTCATCATGACACTGTATCATTTCCTCACAGAAACCGCTTTCCTTGGCAACCCTTGTAAGTAAATCACGGTCATAAAAAGGAACCTCTAACACTTCTGAAAGCTTTGCGCCGATTTCTCTGCCGCCGGAGCCAAACTGCCTTCCGATTGTGATGATTGTATTCATATGTCATACCCCATTTCTGTCAATCCTTTTATGTATAAATTATATTAAATTTTGCGTAAGTTTGCAATAAAATTATGCATTTTCCACAAGAACATGCAGTAAATGGGTAAAATAATCCGGCAAGGGAGCCGAAAATTCCATATATTCATTTGTGGTTGGATGGATAAAACCGATAGTCATGGCATGAAGGCATTGCCCCTGCAGGCGGAACTTGCTGCTTCTCTTCCCATAAACCTGATCTCCCAGCAAAGGATGACCGATGCTTGTCATGTGGACTCTGATCTGGTGGGTGCGTCCCGTTTCCAGCTGGCATTCGATATAGGAAAATCCTTGAAACTGCTGTAACACACGGTAATGTGTAATGGCATTCTTCCCGTTTTTTTCATTAACAGCCATTTTCTTTCGGTCATGTATATCACGTCCGATGGGAGCGTCTATCATGCCGGATTCCTGGTTGAAATTGCCGTATACGATGGCTCTGTACTTCCGGGTAATGGAATGTGCCTTTAATTGCTCCGCAATGGCCTTATGCGCTCTTTCACTTTTACAGACAATCAGGGAGCCGGTAGTGTCTTTATCTATTCTGTGCACAATGCCCGGTCTGAAAACACCGTTAATCCCCGACAGATGTCCCTTACAATGAAACAGAAGGCCGTTTACCAGTGTCTGTGAGTAATGCCCTGCACTTGGGTGAACTACCATTCCTTTGGGCTTATTAACGATAAGAATTTCCTCATCCTCATATAAAATATCCAAGGGGATATCCTCAGCAAGGATTTCCGGCTCTACGCAACCGGGAATCATGCAACGGATAATATCCCCCTCTTTTACCTTATAATTAGATTTTATACTCTTTTCATTGACGGAAATATTTCCTTCTTTGATTATTTTCTGGATATAAGAACGGGATAAGTCCGAAATCCAGTCTGTCACTACCCTGTCAATTCGCTGGTCCTCATCTGCTGCAGATGCTTCAAATTGAATTTCTTTTTCAGCCGACGCTTCGTCATCAGCTAATTCACTGCCCAGTATTTCCGACATTTTATTCTTCCCTTCGAATGTTAAATCTTAAAAACTGTAGTTCTTCTTCCTTCACAAAGAAAATAACCACAATAAAGAACAGCACTGTGCCGATTGTAATCATGATATCCGCCACATTGAAAACCGGAAAATCAATGATTTTAAAATAAATGAAATCTACAACATAATCAAAACGAATCCGGTCTATCATGTTACCAATGCCTCCCGCACAAATGAGGCACATAAATACCTGCCAGATGACAAATTTTTTCTGTTGTGGCAATTTAAAAAACACATAAAATATCACTGTAAGCATTACAACAGTCATAAATATAAATAATGTTTTTTTGTTCTGCAGCATGCCAAAGGCAGCCCCTTTGTTTTCCAAATACTGCAGCTCCAGTATTCCGTCTATCAGCGAAACAGCTGACTGGCCTTTTAAATCGGTAATGGCAAGATATTTGGTATACTGGTCAAAAAACAACAGAGCTATAATGGCGAGAACATCAATGATCATTCTGACCGCTTTTTTCATAATTGCATTAACTCCTTAAATTATTCACTGTCTATGTTTCAGGCTTTCATATCATCTTCCGTAAAATGAATTTCCTTTAATGCGGCAAGCATTTCTTCATCTGTAACCGTCTTGTCCACGAAAGCTTTTCCCGCCTTTTTTAAGAGAATAAATTTGAGCTCGTTTTTTTCCATTTTTTTATCGGAATGAGTCAGCTTTACAATCTCTTCCGGCTCAATATCGTCGATGGTAATAGGTAGGTTAAAGGGAACGAACATATCCCGGATTTCATAATATTCATCACTGGAGAGCAATTCTCTTTTCCACGAGATGTAGGCGGCGCATATGATGCCGAGAGCCACACATTCCCCGTGTAAAAGCTGGAAGTTTTTATATTTTTCAATAGCATGTCCCAGGGTGTGCCCCAGATTTAACAGCGCCCGGTCTCCTTTTTCATAAGGGTCTTTTTCCACAATGATTTTTTTGATGTTGCAGCTATTATAGACCATTTCTTCTACAATTTCAGGCTCTCTGTCGCAAATCTCGTAAAGATTGCTGATAAGCCATTCATAGAAAGAAGCATCCTTCAGTAAAGCATCTTTTAACACTTCTGCCATGCCCGCAAAATATTGCCGTCCGTCCAGATCCTTTAAAGTTCCCAGATTCATATAAACCAGACGGGGCATATGAAAAGCGCCTACCATGTTTTTGTACTGGAGAAAGTCAACGCCGGTCTTCCCGCCGATACTGCTGTCCGCCTGAGCCAATAATGTTGTAGGAATCTGGACAAAATCAATGCCTCTTAAATATGTGGCGGCACAAAAGCCTGTTAAATCACCTACAACACCGCCTCCCAGCGCTACCAGAATGTCTTTTCTGGTAAAATGTTTCTGAATCAGAAACTCATATAGATTTTGTACTGTTTCTAGATTTTTATGCTCCTCTCCTGCCGGAAAAGCAAAAACTTCCACTGACAGACAGGAAGGCGCCAGAAGATTCTGGACTTCTTTGGCATAGAGCATTTCCACATTGGTATCTGTAACAATGCAGATTTTCATATTTTTCATGTCCAGTTCCAGTTTTTCCAGTTCTTCTGCTAATTTTGAAAAGTCCTGCTCATAGACAATATCATAACAAAATTTTTTGTCTTTATTAATTGCTAAACGGTTACTCATAGAGTTTCTCCTTTACATAAAAAGAGTATTGTAAAACAGCAATTTTACAACACCCTTTATTTTTCCTGTTTTTACCCTGCTTATAAGCCGGAATTAATGCCGGATACATCAATAGATCCGGAAAGAATTTCCTGAAAATCGCCGGAAATATCAACACTTGCCGGTGTAATAATGAATATGTAATGAGAAATCTTCTGCAGGTTACCGCCGATTGCAAAACAGGAACCGGAGGTAAAGTCAATGATTCTCTGTGCAATATCCACATCAAGACCTTCCAAATTTAATACTACAGTCCGGTTTGCAAGAAGTGTTTCTGTAATTTCTCTGGCATCCTCTACCGTGGTAGGTTTGATCACACATACTTCCATTCCATCATTCCCCATTCTTCTAGGCTGTCTCATGGGTGTTACCTTGGGCGTTGTCTTTGCCTTGGGTTTCTCATCCTCAAAGTCATTATCCACTTTTGCATAAGCCTTTTTCTTGGGAGCTTCTTCTACTTCGTCCTCTTCATCATAATCATCATAATCGTCATCCAAATCATCGCCGTTGAATCTTAATGAATCCAGGAATTTGTCCATTACGCTCATAATCTATTCTCCTTATAAGTTTCACTCTGAATAGTGTCTTTCTCCAAATATACCGGTACCTACCCGTACAAGGGAAGCACCTTCGGACACAGCAACCTCATAATCCCCTGTCATGCCCATGGAAAGAATATCCATAGTTACATTATCAATGTTTTTTGCACTTATGTCAACAGATAATTGCTTTAACTGTGCAAAATATTGTCGATTTTCTTCTGAATTCTTAACATATGGCGCAATTGTCATAAGTCCTTTTACATGAATTCCCGGTAATACAGCAATTTGAGCAGCTAATGCGGGGGCTTCGGAAGGAGCAACGCCGTATTTGGATTCCTCCATGGCAACATTTACCTCTATGAGGATATCCACTTCTACATTTTTCTTCAGGGCTTCTTTGCTGATCTCTTCTGCCAGACGCAGGGAATCCACACTGTGGATCAGGCATACCTTATCCACGATATATTTCACTTTGTTGCGTTGCAGATGTCCGATCATATGCCATTTGATGTCTTTGGGCATGATTTCATATTTTTCAGCCAGCTCCTGCACTTTGTTTTCACCAAAATGCCTGCATCCGTGGTCATATATCTCCTGCAGCATGGAAACCGGTTTGGTCTTGCTGACTGCTATCAGCGTTACATCCTTTACATCCCTGCCGGAATTTTTGCAGGCTGTTGCAATATTTTCGGCTACTTTATCATAGTTTTCTTTTAACATGTCACTGCCTCTTCTATTCATATATAAAGTCGTTTTCGTTAATGCTCTCGGCATCCAGTACAATATAGTCGTATTCCGTCAGGCCGTATCTGGTATTGGATTTTACAATGGCGTACTCTTCATTGGAATAAAGTACGGTGATTTCTTTAAAATCAGCAAATCCCTGATTGATATTATAAACGCCTACTAGTGTGCCTACCTTGCTGACCGGATATTTATCCAGGGAGTCCGGCTTGCATATATAATCGCCGGGGCGCAGCACGGAGGTATCCACATAATAGTCCGTATCGCTTTCCGAATAAATGGAGGTATCAATAAATTCTGTGGAGATATTGCCGTTTTCATCATAGGTTTCACGCATGAAACCGTCCCGCTGGCCGTTACCGCCCTTTACCACATATTCCTTGGGGATTAAGTAAAATTCCTTTTCCACAATAGCGCTTTTGGGAATTTTAAGTCCTGTATCATTATCCAATTCAATCTCAATCTCTATGTACCGGTCTTTTGCAAAGGTAATCATGGAATTGTTAAATTTTAATTCTACCAAGGTCTTATCCTTATCCTGATTGCCTAATACATTGACTTCTCCCCATGAGGTATATTGGTTTTTCAGAAATTTGACTTCTACAAAGCCTTCATCCTGCAGCCGTGCGATTTTGTCATTTTCTACGGCAATGACAATAGACCAGTTCTCGGAAGTGATCATCTTATAGACAGGGTCGTGTTCGCCTGTCAGCGTATTGTTCATAAACTGTTCCTTGTTTTCATCCGCCTCTTTCAGCTGTTCCATGGTAATCTCTTCCGGAACTACATTTTCATAGCCATCTATATTGTATACAACGATTCCGCTGCCGGGTGCGTAGCAAAAATTGACAGCGCCCCCGGATATCTCGGTTTTTTGCAGATTATTTAAAATATTATAATTGGATAGCTTTAATACAGTTCCTTCTACATCATAGGAGAAGGCGTAGGTCTGTTTGAAATTTTCGTCTTTGTAGTTGTGGGCAAACTGGACAAAATCTCCCCTCAGTTCATTTAAATCATTGCCTGATAACAGAATTTCTCCGGTATCAGCTTCAAGAATTTCAGAAATGCGGCCTGTTTGGTCGATCGTATATACCAGTTCCCCTTTTGCAACGTGTTCGCCTTCCCTTGCAAAATAATTGACATAGCCTGAAGAATTGGCAGAAACAATCATTTCCTCCCGCAGGATGATTCCGTCATATACATTGGCTATACTGAGGGAACCGGTCCGCACTTCGTAACGATTTACATGACTTTTGGTGAAAAACATAAAAATGCAGATAAGAATATAAATAAACATAACAGCGAAAATGATAACACCGATATTAATGTTCAGGGGTCTGCGATATTTATTTATACTGATTGGTCTGTTACGCCTTGCCAAAATAAGGACTCCTTTATGCGGCTTACCGCTGCCGCTTTATTTTTTACTACCGGCTGTTGACACTCTTGATCAAATCGTACATTTCATTGTATAAATTTTCTCTGCTGGAACATTTTAACATGACAGAAATATACGGATTGCCGGAAGAATCTTTAGATAAAAGCACAAGACAATTACCGGCTGCATTGGTTGTCCCGGTTTTGCCGCCGATCACTACCACTCCCTCCGGTACTTCGTGATTTCCGTTAATAAACTGATTGCTGGATTTAAAGGAAAGCTCCTTGGGCTCTCCCGCACGGTCATGATAAACGCCTGAGTATTCCACAGCCGTGATAATCTGGATAAATTCGTCATACTTTATGGCTTCATTAAATATCAGATACATATCATATGCCGTCACATAATGATCCTCGGCCGTCAGACCGTGGGAATTCATAAAATGGCAGTTTGTAGCCCCTAAGGCAAGCGCTTTTTCATTCATCAACTCCACAAATGCTTCTTCGCTGCCTGCAATATGTTCGGCAATCATAACAGCGGCATCATTGCCGGAAGGCATCAGAAGCGCATGAAGGGCCTGATCCAGCGTCATGGTATCTCCTGCCTTAATTCCTACAAGGCTGGCGCCGGATTCGCTAATCTCAACATTCTCCGATGCAGTTAGCATGTCGTCTAGATTCCCTCTTTCCAATGCCACGATGGCTGTCATAACTTTGGTAAGGCTGGCAGGGTTTAACTGCATATTTGCATTTTTGCTGTATAAAACATCCCTGCTGTTAATACTGCATAACAAAGCCGCTTCCGCTTCAGATGTATCAACGCTGTTTACGGATACATCACTGTTAGTCACGCAGAGCTCTGCTGCAAAAGAAACCGCCTGGTTTCCACTGTCTCCGGTGTTGAAACGGAAAGCCGAAACGGGATTATTCAGGTCATATTCCATGCTGTATCCGTTGCTGCCGCAGCCGGTCATACAGCTGACAATCAACAAAACCGTACTTAAAATTGTT
>CAZZHJ010000097.1:0-8333 GCA_964653815.1 uncultured Lachnospiraceae bacterium | reverse complement strand
TAAAACGAAAAAAGAGAACCGCTTCCCATGCACAATCCGATCAGTACCGATGTCAGAAATGTCATTAAGGTATAGGCGCTTCCCACAGCCCCAAGGGCATCGGCCCCCAGAAATCTTCCTACAATCAGACTGTCCGCAATGTTATAACATTGCTGCAGCAGATTGCCCAGAATCATGGGAGCCGCAAATATCAACATTGTTTTTGTTACATTCCCTTTTGTCAAATCCTTATTCATGGGGTTATTGTAGCACATGACTTTGTAATTGTCAGCCGGTTTTTCCCGTCCACATATTCATAGGTAACTTCATCCATCTGCTGTTTTACCAGATAAATTCCCAGTCCTCCTTTTGTCCTGTCTTCTATGGGAAGGGTCACATCCGGGGCCGGTCTTTCCAAGGGATTAAAAGGTACTCCGTCGTCTTCAAAGAAAAGTCGGATTCTGCCGCTTTCCGCCGCGCATCCTACTGTCAGCGTCTTTGCCCCGCTGTAATAACAGATATTGGAAAGAATTTCATCCATTGCCAGCTGTATTTTTATGATATTCCTCCGGGAAATGCCTTCCCTTTTCAAAATATCCTCTGCAAATCCTGTAAATGTTTCCATTTGCTCCAGTATAGGAATGCCTGTGATTTCTTCATATTCCGGTCCCATATAAGATACTGTGAGCATGGTAATATCATCAAACTGCTCCCTATCCTTCTGGAAGCGGTTCACATCCGTCCATATTTGGAACAGAAATTCTTTTCCATCTAAATCCGGCAGGGCGCTTACAAATTCTTTTAATCGTTCCTCCCCGTATAGCTCATCGTCAGGGTCGGTGGCTTCCGTCACACCGTCTGTATATAACAACAGCCTGTCTCCTTTTTTCAGCCTGATTCTGTTCTCTGCATAATCCGTATCTTCCATCCCCGCCAGTACAAAGCCTTTTCCGCCGGTCTCATAATCACAGCTTCCATCTTTGGCTTTTATAAGGGGTCTGCAATGTCCGGCATTGACAAAAACAAGCATTCCCGTGGAAACAGTCAACACACCGACCCACGCGGTAACAAACATACTGTTTGTATTATTTTCACACAAGCTGTTGTTGACTTCCCAAAGAGCCCGGGAAAGAGAAACATCTTTTTTCAGGCAGCTCCTTAAAAGCGTTCTGGACACTACCATAAATAGAGCTGCCGGCACACCCTTTCCCGATACATCCGCCATGACAAGAACCAGGTGGTCTTCGTCCAAAAGAAAGAAGTCATAGAAGTCCCCGCCCACCCCCTTTGCCGGGGTCATGGTAGCGTACAGTGAAAACTCCTTTCGGTCCGCAAAAGCGCCTGCGGCGTCCGGTAGCATGTCCGCCTGTAATCTGGATGCAACCTGGATTTCTGTACGGATTCTTTCTTTTTCCGTCATGGCTGCAGAAAGATTCTTGATATACTGCTGTATCTGTGCGCTCATATGGTTAAAGGCATTGCCCAAATCCTCCACCTCGTCGCCTGTAGTAAGCTCTATCCGGTAATCCAGATTCCCGCCGTCAATTTTTGCCACATCTTCCGTCAGCTTTCTGATGGGATCTGTAATTTTTCTTGTATAAGCCGCACTGAGAGAACTGATTAACAGAACTGTAACCGTAGCAGCCAGCACAAAAGTAAGAATCATTTTTCTGATTGCCCCGTCCTGTTTTTCCGATACCTCCCACGTAAGCTGCAGTATGGCATTCTGGCTTTCCTTTGCCGGTGCAATCACCTCATTCACATCCATAACCGTTACAAAGCTCCAGCCCAGGCTCTTTAAAGGCGCATAGGCTATATATACTTCTTTTCCGTCCAAAATAAGCTTATCCGCTCCGCTTTCCCCGGATACCATTTTTTCTGCCAACACTGCCAGTTCTTCATTGTCACTTTTTCGCAGATCCTCCTCTGCCTCCGCATAAGCGGCAGTCTCCCCTTCTTCTCTGGGAGAGAAAATAACCTGTCCTTTTTCATTCACTAAGAAGGCATATCCGTTTTCTCCGATTATGGTATTTAATACTGCGTCATTGACAGTACTTAAATAGGAGCCCACACCTGCCACCGCCACAACCTGTCCTTTATAATATACCGGTCTGGCACAGACAATGCCCTGTCCACCCTCATGTATGTCCCATATGACATCTGTATAAATAATTTCTCCCTGTTTTGCAGCCACAGCCCTCTTAAACCACTGTCTCTGGTCGGCTTCATAATACAGGGGCTTCCATGGATTCTCCCCGTTTCCGTCCCATTCGGTTACTTCCTGCACATATTTATTTTTATATTTGCTAAAGGCAATATAATCCGCCTGAATCATCCAGCCGCTTTTTGTTGCAAGATAAGTGGAGGAAACCATATCATTATTGGCATTGTACTGCACCAGTAAATCCTGTATATTTCCAAGTTTCCTCAGTTCTTCCAGGTTCTCTGCCGACGGGAATTCCAGTTTTTCCGAATATAAAAGCTGTGCCGCCAATTCGCCGGAGCCGGGAACGGGAAGTTTTACCTCTCTGTCCGGATAATTTCCGGGATTTTCATAAATCTCTTCCGCAAAGAGGGCAATCCCGTTTACACATGCATTAACTGAGGCAAACTTCTCTTCTATATAAGCCGCCCTTTCCACAGCAGTATTCAAAAGCTGTTCTCCCGCCATATCTTCCAAAGCCTGCTCTGCATCCTTTGCTGCAGTCTTTCCCAGCTCTTCGCTGTTTTCCACAGAGATTTCCTTCATGGAATACAGACTGACGATGCTGACGATTCCCATAAAAAGAACCACCAGAAGCACCATGGTAAGAAGCAGCATGGTTACCTTTGTGCCAATTCTTTTTTTCTTTTCTGCCATAACAGTCCACCCTTTCTTTCCTCACAGCACTTTTTTACGTAGGCTAAAATTGGCTTGAATTCCCTGCTCACCACATAGTCCTCAAAGTAGATTTCCACATCTCCTTTATGGTGCATGACCAGAAATTCCCTGTCGCTGCACAGAGGCTTCAGTCCGGTAAAAAACCATCCCCTGTCTTCTAAAAGCTTATAGGCATATATGCTGTATCTGTCATTACAGTTCAAAAATACATTTGCAGTCTGTTTTCCCGTTAAAGGATATTTTTCATAAATTTCAATTAATTTCTTTTCCAAATCCTTTCCCACGCAGTATATGCATACCTCCAGGCTGCTTTGTGTGTCATCGTTTTTACAGGTAATCAGGGACTCTTCCGGCATTTTTTCAAGCTGCTGCCCTTTGTCCTCTTTCTTTTCCTTCGCCAGCTTATACCTGACTCCCAGCCGGCCGTAAACCGCCCTGCAAAATGCCTGATGCTCCTTAGGCACATAGACGGTTCCCGCATTTTCCTTTCTGACCGCCCTAATCTGGATTCCCTGTGAATGCTTACTGTTTCTCCCGTTCTCATAGGAATGGGAGATTTTTTCCAAATCAAAAACATTCAATATAAATCCTGTAGCCCGAAGCCCCAGCCGGTACACAAGTCTCTGGGTTATGTCGTGAAACGTCACAGGCAGACTGTAAGCCGCATAGTAGGGGCCGGTCAGAAGAATTTCCATTCCGTATTCCGCAAAAGGCATTGACAACCCGTATCCCCTGTACTTTTTCTTTATAATCTGCGACGCTAGTTCACACATATTTTCCTCAGGATAAAACTGCTTTAACATCATCATTCCCGCTATTTCCCCGGAAATGGTCTTTGCCACAAGGAAGACCATGCTGCCTTCCTCCGATTTTTCCTTTATGTTTTCTCCGCTGTATAAATCCTTTTTATAATAACTTTCCCCGTATTCATCCCGGATACAGGCAATCATGTCCTCTTCATCCCCCGGACGATATTTCCGCAAAACAACAGGAAGGAAATCTCCCTGCTCATTATTCAGATTTAATATTTTTCCACAAGTCTCCATATTTTGCCTCCATAAACGGGACGGCATATCTGCATATCCGTTTAATCTAAAAATCAAATTTCATGCTTTTGCCGCCCTCTGAACCAACATTTCTGATATAAAAGGCAGGAAATCATTTTTCAATGGTCAGCTTATCCGCAAATCCCGTAATGACAAACACTTCCATAATATCCCTGCATGCATTCCGGATCACAAATGTGCCGTCCTTAGCCTTCATAGTCTTGGATGCATAAAGCAGCACCCGCAGGCCCGCTGAGGATATATATTCCAGACCTGCAAAATCCATCTGCAAATCCGTTACCTGTTCTACTTCCTGCTTTAACAGTTCCTCCAGCTTTGGCGCTGTTGTTGTATCCAGCCTTCCTTTCGGTTCAATGATCAGTTTTGTTCCTTCTTTTTTGGTCTCTATTGTCATAACTTCCACTCTTTTCCTGTTTTTCTTTTACTCTTCTATCCATGGAGGTTTCCTTGTAAAGCCTATATGATAGGTAATTTTTTCCATAATAAATTCATGTTCCCCTACCTGATACCGTCCTACGGTAGTATCCTTCCCTATGATTACCCCCTTCGGATAGTCCGTCAGGCAGCGGTTTAAAAGCTCCGCCTGTTCTAAACGTGACTGCTCCGAAAGGGGATTGTTGGGATTAACGCTTCCTATGGTTACCAGTTTGATATAGTGGATATCCTCCATAGATAACTTTTTATCCCCGTTCATATTTATTATCCTTTTTTCTCGATAGCAGGCTGTGATGTTGTATTTGCTGCCATGGCGTTGCTGTACTCCGATTTTTTCTTACTCAGTTCTTCCGTAATACCGTCCACGCTGCGCTGGGATTCAACAGCGCTATTCTGGGCATTTACAAACTGTTCCTTGCAGCTTCCGCCTGCACTTTTGTAATCCTGTATCTCTTTATTGCCTTCTGAATAGGCCTTCAGTACAAATACTTCCAATACATCCGTTGTCTCTTTGTCTGCACCGCTGCTGGCCGCAAGCTCCACCAACTCAGCCGTCCGGTTCTGAAAATCATTCCAGCTGTCATCAATCTGGCTTAAAATCTGACTGTATTTTTCTTTTTCATTCTCAGCGGCCCCATTTATCAGCTGCGTAATTTTCCCTTTATATTCATTCTGCTGTCTGGAAGCAATATTTTTAAGCTGGCCAATCCATGTATTCAGGCCTTCCTTTGCCGCTCCCAGCCTCGTTTCAATCTGACTGATTTCCTCACGCAGGAGTTTCAGCTTTTCCGCCTTCTGCTTTGCGCTTTCCGACAAATTCTGTCCATTTGCATCCTTTAAGGTAGATGCTACCAGCGCAGGCGCCACATTGGCCGCCAGCATGTCCAGAACCCTTGCCAGACCTTCCGGCGTCCCATGATTGGTGGCACGCACATCCACATGATACTTTGCGGAATTATCCGTACTCCTGGTATGGGTGCTGTGGGCGCTGACACTGCCGCTGACACTGACAGACGGACCAATCCAGCCCTTTTTGCTCACTGATGCATTGGCAGAGGCGCTTCTTTCGGAGTTGTCTCTTTCACTCTGCTTTACTTCCATATCAAAAAGAATATTTACCTCGTCCACCTGCAGATTGGGGATGGGGGAGATTGCAAGCATTGGCACCTCAACCTTCAATTCATCCAGGCTGCTGGTTCCGTCATCATTCATAGTCCTTTTATGGTACATAAATGCCGCCGTCCTCAATTTTCCCTTTTCATCAAACCCCACATAATCAATAAAATCCGCCGTGGTTTTCGCCATAAGCATACTTGCCTTGGCCGCCGCCGTCAGGGGCGCACCGATTAACATGTCGATAGGTAATCCCGCAAATTGTCCTCCAATTGCCATAAAAATCCCTTCTTTCTTTTAAAATAGTTTTGAAATAAATTGTTTTATCCGCCGGAATAATTTCTTAATTCCTTTGAATATATTACCTGTTTTGCTTTTCTTTTCCTCCGGATATGTAATGTCCATAAGAACCACTTCTTCCACCCATAGAAGCCCCAAAGGCTGAAAAACAGTCTCCCACAGGGAAATATTCTGCCCTGCCTCGCAAAAAAGCCGTAGGTTCAGATTTTCCTGCATTTCTTCGGCATATTCTCTTAAAACTGCTTCCGTTTCCTGCCTACTCATAATCTTTTTCCAGTCCAAACTCAATCTCTTTGTTCATAATCTGCTCCTGATACTCCATAATCCGGTTAGCAATGTTGGACTGCGCCATCAGATACTTGTCCTTATCAAAATCATAGGTATCCTCTTCAAAGGCCTCCCTGCTGAGCTGCTGCAGTTTTTCCTGTTCGCTTATCATATTGGAAATCTTCTGGCTGAGCTGCTTTAACTTCTTAACCTTGGCCTTCAGCTTGCTTACCTCCTGCCATGTGTTCTTCTGGTCCTCGGAGCCTAAATTACCGTCCACCGCAACGGGCGTGGTATCCAGCTGCTTCGCCACCTGGTTGGAGCTTAACAAATCCGTCAGCCTCATAATACCTTCCGTGGCGGGAATCGTGCCGACCTTTAATTTGTAAGATACCCTGGGCAGAAAATCGCTGTCACGCTGCTCGGGGGAGCAGATACGGGCATTGATTTTCTGTTTCCCTTCGCTTTCATCTACTACCTTTACCTCTGTGGAAAATCCGATTTCCGCCTTCTCCACATTCAGGTTGGCAATGGGAACGATGGATAGCAGCGGGACCTGCACCTGCATATTATCCACACTGTATCCTTCATCCCCTTCCGGCCTTACCTGCTCGTAAGCGATGTTGATATTATCCAGCTGTACCGTTTCCTCCTGTCCGTTCTGCCGTATGACTCCCAGATTTCTTACGGCATCCACTACCTGCTCCCTAAGCTGCCGGTTCGCCTTTGCCAGAGCATGCAGCGGCGCATAAACAAGGTCATCAATGGGAATAAAACCACTATCCCTGTATCCTTCCCAGCTTGTTGTACCATAGCCTTTGGAAGCTTCTGTGTGATTTGCAAACTGTTCTTCAGCCATAACGGCTCCTCCTTTTTACATTCCGGTCAGTCTTTTCAAAGCCTCCGGCATATATTCCGTTCTGTTACAGTAATACTTCTCTGCAAAACGCCGCAGATATTTCCTCAAAACAGGAAACGAATGATGTACCTGCCTTTGTGCAGATTCCAGATAGGCATTTCCGATTTCCATAAACAAATCATTATGCATGGTTGTACTGCCTTCTCCGCCATGCCAGCATTGCGTATTATCGATAAAAAAGCAGCATTCGTTTGTAGGCGTTCTGTATTGCATGATTTCTCCCATAGGAATTTCCATATCTTTTAACATCGGTATGGCGGCAAGCATCAGCCATTCATGGTAAGCGCCCGGATAACGCATAAGACTTTTTATTTTATTACGCTCCTCCGGTCTTTCCCAAAGCCACATCAACACATCCATGGACATATTATCCAGCCAGCGAGTAATGCTGATTCCCCCATCTTCAATATCAACGCCCTCGGCATAGACACGAATACTTTTCCCATCCTTTTCAAAGATCTGGCAATTTCCACCATAAGGCTGTGGGTCTAATGTCAGATGATCGTCTAAATCTTTCTCTAACTGCTCTGGGGTAACACCTCGTCCCAACAAATACTGTTCAAATGCTTCTTCATCAAGGTATTCCGAATCTTTCCAATCCATATCTTTTCCTCCCTCATCCTAAAAACAGTGCCCGCTCTTCTTCTCTCCGCCTTGTCAGTCCTGCCAGCACCTTTCCGCCGCCTTTGTTATATAAGAGCAGCTTTTCCGCCACCGTTGCCGCATCCCTTCCGGATACCAGCTTCCGCAGATTTCCTGCGCCGCAGTTGTAGGTAAAAGACGTAAGAGCATCAAACTGGTTCTGGTTTAAGGGGAAAATAATGTTTCCCTTCTTTACGCAGTCATTGACATAGCCGCCGTATTTCTTCAAATCCTGTTTTAAAAGAGCTTTTGCAGCCTGTTCATTGGGCAGCGTATCTCCCGGCTTTACTCCTGCGGTATGTCCGTATCCGATGGTCCATACTCCTGCCGGACATTTGTAAGCCGCTAAGCGGCAGCCTTCGTATTTAGCAATTAACTCCACGCCCCTGTCGGAAATGCTCATTTCTCCATTTGCATATAAGGGTACCGGCGTTGTTCCGGGCTCAGGCGGGGGCGGCATCACAGGCTGTCCCGGCTCAGGCAGAGGCGGCACAGGCGGCAAAGGCTTTATGGGATATTCGGGCACAGACGGAGACTGGGACTGTTCCATAGCCTCACTGACTGCCTTTCTGAAACCATCCATGGTATAGCCCGTCTTTAATCCGTTCCAAAGATGTTCAGGATCCCCGTGTCCGGAAGCAAGACCTCTGCTATGTCCTTCCTTGTGGCTGATAATGATACCGTCCGCAAGGGGATTTAATCCAAAGGTCTTACAAAGAACCGCAAACAG
>CAZZHJ010000096.1:0-8363 GCA_964653815.1 uncultured Lachnospiraceae bacterium | reverse complement strand
ACGTTGGAGAAAGGCATATCGCGGCATGGACGCCGCTATATGCCGGTTGCGTCCGGTTTCGGTTACCTTGCCGAAACATTTAGAAAATCTTATGTTTGGAACCCGCGCAAATGCAGCAAATAATTTCCCCCAATGCCCGCCCAAATTTCCACATACGCCCTGTGCCCCGTCCCTAACCAGTAACCCTTTAAACGGAGTGAGCTATGAATCATTGCCAAATATTCGGACTCTCCATTACAGCTGCCAACATGAAAACAGCAGTAGAATGGACTTGTGATAAACTAAACGAACTCAAAGGCGAATATATCACATTTGCCAATACCCATGCAGTTGTCATGGCGCAGGAATCCCCTAAATATTCCAGGGTGCAGAATGCTGCGGCAGGGATTTTTGCCGATGGCGCCCCTATAGCGGGATATGAAAGAAAGCATGGTTATCCCGAAGCGGAAAGAGTGGCGGGACCGGATTTTATGGCGGAAATTTTTAAAATATCGCCCCAGAAAGGATACAGGCATTATTTTTACGGCGGCAGCGAGGAAACATTGGAGAAGCTGAAAAGCAGTCTGGAGAAGCGGTATCCCGGCATAGAAATCGTAGGAATGTATTCACCCCCCTATGAGAAGGGACTTCGGAAAGATTATCGGGAGGACATCGAGCGGATTAACAATACAAAGCCAGATTTTATATGGGTGGGTTTAGGAGCGCCCAAGCAGGAGTTCTGGATGTATAGACATAAGGGAAGGGTCTGCGGCGTTATGCTTGGAGTGGGAGCGGGCTTTGACTTTCATTCGGGCATGGTCAGACGTGCGCCCGGATGGATGCAAAAGTGCGGCATGGAATGGTTTTACCGCCTGCTTCAGGAACCGGGCAGACTGGGGAAAAGATATCTGAGGACGAATTTTAAGTTTATTAAGCTCTGCTTTTGTGAAAAGCTGGGAATCAAAGGACGTATTCATGGGAAAAATTGATTTTGTCATTACCTGGGTAGATGGAAGCGACCGGGAATGGATTGCGAAAAAAAAAGAATATGAAGGACTGCAGCCGGAGGAAAAGCAGGACGTGCGCTACCGGGACTGGGAGCTGCTTCCTTATTTGTTCAGGGGAATTGAGAAATATGCGCCTTGGGTACATCACGTTTTTCTGGTAACGGACCACCAGCTGCCTGATTGGCTGGATACAGAGAATCCGAAGGTCAGTGTGGTATATCACGATGCGTTTATTCCGGCGGAATATCTGCCAACCTTCAATTCCCATACTATAGAATTGAATCTTCACAGGATTCCGGGTCTCTCGGAACAATTTGTATATTTTAACGACGACTGTTTTCTGACAAAAGCCTGTAGGCCGGAAGATTTTTTCAGGCATGGCAGACCTGTAGACGAGGCGGCGTTAAACGGCATAAACGGAAAGGATGAGGAGTTTGCATCCATTCAATTCCAGAATATGTCTTTAATGAATCGCTATTACAGCACTTCGGATTGCAGGAAGCATTTATGGAAATGGCTTTATCCGGGATATGGGCTGCAGATTATACGGACCCTGCTGTTATTACCCTTTGACCGGCTTCAGGGAATCTATAATCCCCACGGTCCCATGGCGCTTCTTAAGAGTACCTGCCAGAAGGTATGGGAGCGGGACCAGGCGCTTTTAGAGGATACCTGTAAATGCAGATTCCGGTCGGGGCAGAATGTTTCCCCCTACATTTTCCGGTACGAGCAGTTGTTAAAAGGAAATTTCGTTCCCCATAAAAGAATCAGGGGTTATTGTACGGCTGGGGATTCTTTGCAGCGGATTGAGAGGCTTATGGGACGTTACCAGATGGTCTGCATCAATGATGCCGCTATGGATGAAAAACGCTTTTTAGCAGCAAAAAAAGGAATCTGTCGTCTGATGGAGCAAAAATTTCCGAAAAAGTCCCGCTTTGAGCGTTAGGAGAGAAAGAGTTTGCCATGAAGTATTATGTAAAAGAGCGGTTTGACAGGCCGGAACGGATGAATACAGCCGGAACAAAGGCGCGAAGTGATGTAGAAGAGACTGCATCCCATATGGGCTATGTTCCTTATGAGATTGTGCTGGCAAAAGAGCCGGATGCATCGGATTCTCTGCGGGTAAAATGGCAGCAGCATCTGGATGTTTACAAACAATGGAAAAGCTTCGAAAAGCAGCTTTGCGCCGGTGACAAAGTGCTGTTTCAGATGCCCCTTATGAATAACAGTATCTTCTTAAAAGGGGTGCTGAAGAAAATGAGAAAAAGGGGCGTTGTTACCGCCGCAGTCATTCATGATTTAGAGATGCTGCGCCTGTACAGGAGGAAGAACACACAGGGGCAGGCTTTAAAATCCTATATAAAGACAGCAATGGAGGAGAAGCAGGTCCTTACCCAATGTAATAAAGTGATTGTCCATAATGCAGAGATGAAAAGCTTTCTGGTAGGGGAAGGCATTGACAGCAAAAAACTGATTGAGCTGGGAATCTTTGATTATCTCACAGAGGCAAAGGGTATGACCGGCAGAAAAAAAGAAAAAACAGTATGCATAGCCGGAAATCTGTCGCCGGAAAAATCTAAATACATTTATGCTATAGAAGATTCTCGGGTTATTTATCGTCTTTACGGTCCGGGATTTGCAGAGGCGGATGGGGACAGGCTCTGCTATATGGGATGTCTGCCTTCAAATGAACTGCCGGGGAAACTGGATGCCGCTTTCGGGCTTGTATGGGACGGCCCGGATATCGAGACCTGCAGCGGCGCTTACGGAGAATATCTGCGCTATAATAATCCCCACAAGACATCGTTGTATCTTGCGGCAGGGATGCCGGTGATCATCTGGGAACAGGCGGCTCTTGCATCGTTTATTACTGATAACCGTGTCGGAATAACGGTAGCTTCCATGGAAGAAATATCCGAAAAGATAGATGCCCTTTCAGAGGAAGAATATGAGGATATGCTGCGTAATGCAGCAGAAATATCCGAAAAGATAAGGGAAGGATTTTATTTCACAAAGGCATTGGAACAAATATGAATTCATTAAAGAGCATATCAAAATCCAATTTCATATTTTTGCTGGCATATGGGATTTATATTCTTTCCATGACACTTGAATACACTCCCCTGCAGTACGATTTTGACCGGGGGCTTCAG
This sequence comes from uncultured Lachnospiraceae bacterium, assembly GCA_964653815.1. Lineage (GTDB taxonomy): Bacteria > Bacillota > Clostridia > Lachnospirales > Lachnospiraceae > UBA2882. The sequence goes on along the minus strand of CAZZHJ010000096.1, from coordinate 5,224 downwards.
GCTATGCGGTATCTGGCATACGGATTGTTTCTGGTAAAGATTCTTTTTGAAGCTGTATACCGTAAAAAAAGTACACTGATATTTGCGGTGTTACTGATATTTTTTGCCATTCAATCCGGCATAAACGGAAAGAGGGACTTTTGCTTTCTCATTTTGATTCTATTTGCTTTTTACGGTGTGAGGCTCAAGGATGCTTTGTGTATCCAGATTGTGATTCAGATGACTTGCCTGTTACTGGTGTTTTTATTATGTACGGTAAATGTTCTGGACAACAAGGAATATTACGACCATGGGCAGATCCGCTATACCATGGGATTTTCTTATGTCCATGGGCCCGGTGAAATTTTCTTCAGCAGCGAACTGGCATGGCTGTTTATCCGGCAGAAAAAGCTGACCCTCATGGAAGTCCTTGCCATACTGGCAGGATGGGGCATAATCTTTTATTATACAGATTTTAAAACCATGGGAATGCTGGGTGTGGCAGCGGTTATCCTGTGCTATCTGATAAAGTTTTTGAAATATTCTATTAAAAAAATGCCGTTCAAGCAATTGTATTTAGCTGTACCACTGTTAATGGCGGGAGCAACGTGGGTTTTGCAGTTGTATTATAACAGATATGCTTTTTCGGATTTGATGAAAACTCTGAATAGATGGTTTAACGGCAGGCTGAATCTGGCATATACCGCCATCCAGAATTACGGCGTACATTTACTGGGAAGCAAGATTGCCTGGGTAGGAAATACGGAAAATCTTGCAAGGAACAGTTATAATTATGTGGACTGTGCATATATTAAGCTGGCCATGGATTACGGAATTTTAATTGAAATTCTTGTTCTGGCAGTATACTGTTATATCATATACCGATTGATCAAATGCGAAAATCATGCGGGATGTATGTTAATAAGCATTGTTCTGGTATGCGGATTTATGCTGCCGGTTATATATGGCCTACATTATAATCCTCTTTTACTTTTAGCAGGAGGCATTTTCCATGGAAAAACAGAAATCTATCAGACTTAATTATTTGATGAACTGCATTCTGACCGGTTCCTCCATGATTTTTCCACTGCTGAGTTACCCTTATGTATCGAGGATTCTGCAGCCGGAGGGGATGGGCAAGGTAACATTTGCAAACTCCATGGTGGCGTATTTTGCCCTGGTGGCCATGATGGGAATTCCCACTTACGGAATCCGTGCATGCGCCAGAGTCCGGGATGATAAAGAAATGCTTTCACGGACTGTATGGGAGATTCTGGTTATCAATTTTATCATGACGCTCATTGTTTATGTGGCTTTTGGAATCAGCCTTTTCCTGATTCCCAGGCTTGCACAGGACCGGACTTTATTTGTGTTTATGGGTATCAGCATAGGGCTTCAGGCGCTGGGTGCGGAATGGCTGTTTAAGGCTCTGGAGGAATATTCCTATATTACCGTCCGTTCACTTTTGTTTAAAGTATTGGCGCTTATCCTGATGTTTTTATGCATACACCAAAAAGAGGATTATGTGATTTATGGCGTCCTTACCCTGATAGCGGGCATGGGAAGTAATATCTGCAATTTCTTCCGTATGAGACGGTATATTATGCCCTTTAAGAAAAGTCTCGGGGGTGTCACGCCGGAAATCATCCGTAAGGCGGCGGAGAGACATCTGAAGCCTGTGGGAATCTTTTTTGCCATGGCAGCTGCAACAACCATCTATACCAATCTGGACGTGGTCATGCTGGATTTTATGCGGGGCGATGTGGAAACGGGATATTACGGCACTGCCGTAAAAATCAAAGTGGTACTGGTAAGCTTTGTAACCGCCCTTGGCGGCGTGCTTCTTCCGCGGATGTCTTATTATGCTGAGAGAAAAATGAACCGGGAATTCCGGAAAACCATTAACAGGGCCTTTTTGTTTGTGGGAAGTTTATCGGTTTTGCTCTGCATCTTTTTCGTTTATTTTGCGAAATACAGTATCCTCATTATTTCAGGAGAGGATTTCCTGCCTGCCGTAGGCACCATGCAGATCATTATGCCCACATTGATTCTGATCGGGTTCAGCAATTTATGCGGGATGCAGATTCTGGTGCCCCTGGGACTTGAAAAGCAGGTTCTTTATTCGGAACTGGCAGGGGCGATTACCGATATCGGCATTAATCTGTGGCTGATTCCGACTATGGGTGCTAAGGGTGCGGCAATAGGTACTCTTATTGCAGAAGCAGTTGTTTTATTTTACCAGATTTGTGCTATGATAAGGATGAAAACAAAATCCGGTTTGGCGGATAAAGATAGAACGTAAGATTAGAGGAGAAAAAAGATGACACAGGAAAAAATAAAGCCTTATGAGGGAATCGATGTGTGGCACATGTTTTGCTGTATAGCGAAAAAGTGGTGGAAAATACTGATTGCCATGATTGTGTGTGCTGTTTTAACAGGCGGGTTCAGTTATTACAAAAATGCCAAAGGACTTGCTGCCGCAGCTGAGGGCGGGGAAACGGCAGAAAGCGGCCAGGAGGCTGCGGTTTCACAGGCGCTTGCCACCAGTGAAGAAGAGATTCTGGAACAATCCGGCCTCAGCCGGAAGGCGGCGGAGGAAGTGCTGTACTATACCAATAAGTACTATTACAATAAAATGCAGTATGAGCATCAGAATGACTATATACAGAACTCTATTCTGATGCAGCTAGACCCTAATAAGGTCTGGACTGTTACCTTGTATTATGATTTATCCGTTTCCGGCAATGGAGAGCCTTTGAAAGGTGAAGACTGTACCTTGGCAGCGGCCTATCTGGCACGGATATCCGACGCAGAGTTTTATGAGGAAATTGCAAAAGAACTGGGAGGGGGTATTTACAGCGCCTATCTGTCTGAGGTTATTACAGGCAGCAGTCTGGATACGTTTACGGACAGGGAAGAATTTGCTGTACTTTCCGGTAAAGAAGATTTTAAAATAGTAATCCGTTATGCCGACCGGGAAGGCTGTAAAAAAATAGCCCGGGCAGTGAAGGATAAAATTGAGGCATCTATTTTGGAAGTAACAGGCGAGGCGGGAGCCCATGCCATAAAGCTTGTAGGCGAGAGCGAGGAACAGAAGGCGGATGCAGAGCTTTTAATTGAGCAGAAAAATGTGATTACCGCACTGGCAAATCTTTCGGATAATGTTATAAATGCCAGGACGAATATTGAGGCTTCCGAAGAGGCGGTTTTCAATGAATTGCTGGAATACTATGAGGCACGGGATGCAGAAAAAACAGCTCTGTTTCAAGGAACGGATTCCGGGAAGGATGAAAAGGAAGCTGATGATTCTGAAGGTAATCAGGGAAAAAGCGGGACAAAGATTAAGCCCCGGGTAAGCAAAAAGTATGTGGCGCTGGGACTGTTTCTGGGGATTTTTCTTGCAGCTGCCTATGAAGCCTGCAGGTATTTCTTCTCCCATACCCTGAAACAGAAAAAAGAGCTGGAAGAGGGATACGGGCTTACGGTATATGACAGCCTGGATAAGGCAGTGATTAAGCTGGCAGTAGAAAACCAGCTGGAGAAGAACGGCTGGAAAACCGTTTACCATGCATCCAGCGGGGACAGTCCTGCACAGGATGAAAAAGCCCTTCAGGAATTAATGGAAGCGGATGCCGTCATGCTGGAGGAAAAAATAAATGTTTCTTCCCATTTGGAAATTGCAAATCTGCTGGAACTTTGCAGAAAGCTGGATAAGCCGGTAATCGGTGCAATTGTGGAGAGTTAAGGGAAATCGGAGGTTTTAGATATGTCCAATAAGCTGATCAAGAAAACAGCGGCCCGGGAAGCAAATGCCGGAGCGGAGGCGGTGAGGGGGATCATAGAATATGTTCTTGCCATTGTAGGAATTACGCTGTGCGTTATGATTCCTCTTTATTTAAAGAACGGGTATCACAATGTGGGTACGGTTAAATATGAATTGTACCAGTGGATCATGATTGTGGGTTTGCTCATTCTTGCCCTGTTTATGGCTGTATACGGCATGATGCTAAGCGGTATCAGCATAGATCGGAGAAAGATTCGCAATACGGACTGGTGCGTGCTGGCATTTCTGGTACTGGCGTTTATTGCGGCTGCCGGAGGAGGAAATTTTAAGGAATGCATCAAGGGATATAACGGCTGGTACATGGGACTTATGGCGTTGACCAGCTTTGCGCTGCTGTATTATTTCTTTTCCATATTCGGGAAATATTACCGTGCCGTATTAGTCTGCCTGTGTGCAACAGCTATGACTGTATTTGTCATAGGGATTCTCCACAGGCTGCTGATAGACCCTATCGGGACTTACCGGGATATTGAGGATACTTATAAAAACCAGTTTTTATCCACTTTGGGGCAGGCTACATGGTATAGCAGCTTTGTCTGTACGGTACTGCCGCTTGGAATCGGTGTTTTCTGGTACTCAGAGAAGATATGGCAGAGGGTGTTGTGCGGGATTTTTACCTTTGCGGGATTTTGCACATTGGTAACCCAGAACGGCGACAGCGCCTATGTAGCCATAGCAGGATGCATGGCGGTATTTTTCTGGTTTTCTGCCGGAGAAGGAAAGAAAATGGCGCGGTTTCTGGAAATTGTGCTTTTGTTTATAGGTGCAGCTAAATTCATGTATTTTATGTTTAAAGTACGTCCGAATCCTATTTTGCCACTGGAGGCCATCAGCAGGTTCTTTATAAACAGTAATTTAATGTGGGGCATGGCTGCGGTTGTATTACTGCTTTATGTGGGATGTATATTTTGTGCTCGCAAGGGAAAGTATCCGGGGAAAGCAGCGTTATTAATCAGGGACGCTCTTTTTATCCTGCTGGCAATTGTTGTATATGGGGTGGTAATGATTCTGATTATGAGCGCAAAAGGAATCTTGCCGGAGGGAATCAGGAGTTTTACTTCCAAAATTCCTTATCTGACATGGTCGGAGCAATGGGGAAACGGAAGAGGTGGGACATGGTCCTTCAGCTTCCAGATGTTTAAAGATATGGATTTGTGGCACAAGCTTTTCGGGGTAGGCCCTGACGGATATGCTCCTTACGCATATACCTTGTATCAGAGCAGGCTGGCGGAAATGTGGGGAGAGCGTACCCTGACCAATGCCCATAATGAATGGATGAATGCCGTGATCAATTATGGTGTGTACGGGGCTGCCGCTTATATAGGAATCTTTATTACTGCAATTGTGAATTTTGCAAAAGAGCAGGTAAAGCAGCCGGTTATGACAGGGCTCATTGCCTGC
>CAZZHJ010000095.1:0-8455 GCA_964653815.1 uncultured Lachnospiraceae bacterium | reverse complement strand
GAAAGGCATATCGCGGCATGGACGCCGCTATATGCCGGTTGCGTCCGTAATCAACTATCCAGACCGGAACATTTAGAAAATCTTATGTTCGTAAGACCGCACAAAGAAAGAAACTATTTTTTTCCTACGCCCCAAGACTTTTACCCGCCGCCTGCACTGAAGTTTTACAACTGCCCAGATGAAAAAAGAGGCACTTACTATGAAGTAAATGCCTCTTTTTCTTCTGATAGATTTTCCCATATTTCGTATAATTCTTCCAACCGTTTTGAAAGGCCGTCGCTTTCCTTAGACAGTTTTGTCAGCTGCGCCACATCTGTAGCAATTTCGGGAGCCGACATTTCCTGATTAAGCTCCTCCAGACGTACTTCAATTTCGGATATTTCCGACTCGGTTTTTTGCAGGTCAGATTCCAGCTTACGCCGCTTTGCCTGTAGTTCTTTTTGTTCTTGCCAGTTTAGCTTTCCTTCACTGGCATTTTTAGAGGATTCGGCAGATGCATCAGAGGACTCCGAAAATGTTTTTGCGGTAGATGCAGCAATTCCGTGTGATGCATAAATATCCCCGTGCTTTTCCAGATAATAGTCGTAATTGCCCAGATAAGAAATAAGGCTGCAGTTCTCTAAATCCAGAATACGGTGGGCTGTCTGGTTAATAAAATAACGGTCATGGGAAACGTAAAGAACCGTTCCCTCATAGTGGTTCAAAGCCTGCTCCAGAATTTCCTTGGAGGCAATATCCAAATGGTTGGTAGGCTCATCCAGAATCAAGAAGTTGGCCGTTGATAACATTAATTTGGCAAGGCTGACACGGCCTCGTTCACCGCCGCTCAAGGATTCTATTTTTTTGAATACATCATCCCCGGTAAATAGGAATGCGGCAAGAGTATTGCGGATCTGGGTTCCTGTCAGGTCGGGGTAATCGTCTGATATTTCATCAAATATGGTCTTATCCATATGCAGGACATGGTGTTCCTGGTCATAATAACCTATCTCCACATTGGTTCCAAGCTTTATGACGCCGCATTCGGGCGTAACGAGGTCATTGATTATTTTTAAAATCGTAGTTTTACCTGTGCCGTTTCTTCCGATAATGGCAACATGTTCGCCACGTTTGATATCCATGTGAAGATTTTGGAAAAGAGTGTGAGAGTCGTAGGTTTTTTCAAGATTTTCTACGAACAGCACATCATTTCCGCTGGTTTTGGAAGGGGTAAGGGTAAAGTTCATCTGTTTTACATCTTCAACGGGCTTTTCCAGTACTTCCACCTTGGCAAGGGCTTTTTCACGGCTTTCCGCGCGGCGGATGGATTTTTCACGGTTGAAGGACTTTAATTTGGCAATTACCTCTTCCTGATGCTTGATTTCCCGCTGCTGGTTCAAATAGGCATGCATTTCACTGTTCCTAAGCAGCTGTTTTTTCTGGGAATAGTCGGTATAGCTGCCCATAAAAACAGTGACCTTATGGTTATCGATTTCGATGATTTTGGTAACAATTTTATTTAAGAAATACCTGTCATGGGAAATCAGGACAACTGCGCCTTTATATGCGGATAAATAATTTTCCAGCCAGCGGATGGAATCCATGTCAAGGTGATTGGTTGGCTCGTCCAAGAAGATAATGTCCGGATTGGTCAATAAAATCTTGCCTAAAGCAACCCGGGTTTTCTGTCCCCCGGATAAAGTGGAAACCGGTTTGGTAAATTCCTCCTCATGAAAGCCCAGACCGTTTAATACGCCTGTAATTTCACTTTTATAGGTAAAACCGTTTTCCAGCTTAAAGGTATGGGTCAGGGTTTCGTAACGTTCCATAATTTCCTTTAAGTCACTTTCATCTTTGACGGAATGCATCTTTTCTTCCAGTTCCCGCAGGGTTTCTTCCATACGGATAATGTGGGCCTTCGTGGTAAGAAGCTCATCATAAATGGAATTTTCTTGATTCATGTCGTCCTGATGCTGGGCGAGATATCCAATGGTCTTGTCTTTGGCAAAGGTAATGATTCCGCTGTCGGCAGGCTCTTTGCCCAGGATCATGCGTACAAGTGTGGTCTTGCCGCAGCCGTTGCTGCCGATAATGGCTGCTTTTTCGGTATCTTCTATATGAAAAGAACAATGGGAAAATAATACTTCCTCATGAAAAGATTTTGAAAGATCGTGACAGGATAAAATCATGATTGTATAACTCCTTTTGTATAACAAAGTCCAAAGTGATTATATATGATAATGCAAGGCGGTGGCAACATGAAAATTCCGTTGCAAACCTTTTGACATATTTTTAACAGAAGTCTATAATAAAAGTATCTTTATTTAGGGGGCAATTGCTGTGGATGAAAGAGAAATTTCACAGGCTGTGGTAGGCCGCTTGCCAAGATATTTCAGATATCTGGGAGAATTGAAAGATGAAGGCCGGGACAGGGTGTCTTCCCAGGAGTTAAGTGAGATCATGAAGGTGACGGCGTCCCAGATCAGGCAGGATTTCAACAATTTCGGCGGATTCGGACAGCAGGGCTACGGCTATAATGTGCAATACCTTTATGATGAAATAGGCAAAATCTTAGGGCTGGATAAGAAGCACCATCTGGTATTGATCGGCGCAGGAAATCTGGGACAGGCAATCGCAAATTATGTGAATTTTGAAAAAAGAGGATTTTTGATTGACGGTATCTTCGATGTAAATCCCCTGTTGATTGGTAAGCAGGTGCGAGGGATACAGGTAAGTTCCATGGATGAACTGGAACGGTTTACCTCAGAACATGATATAGATATCGGCGTATTGGCGATTCCCAAAAATGCTGCTGCGGAAGTGGCGGATAAACTGGTAAAGTGCGGGATTAAGGCAATCTGGAATTTTGCCCATGTGGATTTAAATATGCCAGAGGATGTGTTAGTTGAACATGTTCATTTATCTGACAGCCTTATGAAGCTGTCCTATAATATTAACCGTTATGAAAACTCTACAAATGGCAGGGGATAAGAAGGTGATTTTGTGGCACGGAACAAGAATTTATTTGAAGAAGCTCTGAAAGGAAAAAAACTTCCCGTTTTGATATTGGATAATAAATGGCATCAGCTTTTTACCCAGTATAACCGGAATAAAGAGACTACAAAGCTGGTAAAAGAGCTGAGCAGTTTGGTGGCAAAACAGGGCGGACTGAATACGGATATCAAAGATGTCCGGAGATTAAAAGCCAAACTGATGGATGAAATCGTTTCCGGTATGGACGGAGTCAGTCTGAATGAAAAAGGAATGGAAGAGCATAGACGGCTGATCAGCGAATGCAACGAAAAATTAGAGGCCTACCAGGATGAACTTCTGGATCTGCCAAAGGAAATTGACAGAGTCAATTACCAGCTGATGCTTCAGACTATGGAAGTATGTTATGATGCCATTGAAAAAAATACGGAAGAGATTGAGGAAATCGGAGAATGGATCAGCAAAATCCGTGTGGAACTGAAAAAAAATGTGATCAGAAAACAGGAAAAGGAATGGCTGAATCAGGAACTGTATGCCTATATGCATGATATTTTCGGTCCGGATGTCATAGAAATTTTTGATATGAAATATGACCCGGAGGAGAAATTGTTAAAAAAATCATCAAACGGAAAGTCAGAAGAAGCTGGCTCATGATCATCCGTGAAAGGAGTTATTTTTGAAATATGTAGTAACAGCCGCCCAGATGCAGGCGGCGGATAACTATACATCAGAAAAGATAGGGTTGCCAGCCCTGGTATTGATGGAGAGGGCGGCGATTGCGGCTGTCGATGAAATCTGTAAGCGTTTTGATGCTTCCCAAAACACCCTGAGGGTGTGTATTGTCTGCGGAAACGGCAATAACGGGGGAGATGGCTTTGCGCTGGGGCGCATTTTAAATGAACGTGGTTTTGCCGTTCATTTTTTTGTGGTAAAGGAAGATGCAAAATGCTCTGAGTCCAATCTGATACAGAAGGAAATTTTGAAAAAGCTGGGACATGTAGTTAGCACAGGGCAACCTGTCGGGGAATATGATATTGTAGTGGATGCCATTTTCGGAACCGGTCTCCACCGGGAGATTACAGGCTGTTACAGAGAAATGATTGAAGCCATGAATAACATGAAAGGCTTTAAGGTCGCCCTTGATATTCCGTCGGGAATCCATAGTGATGACGGAACTATTTTAGGCTGTGCTTTTCGTGCAGACCTTACAGTGACTTTTGGCTTCTACAAATGGGGACATTTATTATATGCGGGAAAATCCTATTGTGCGGAGACCGTCTGCTGTGATATCGGTATTCCGGAAAAGAGCCTGTGTGAAAAAATCCCCTTCGGACGCATGTTTGAACAAGCAGATATGAAAGCTTATCTTCCAAAAAGGATATCTGACAGCCATAAAGGCACCTATGGCAGGGCAGGAATTGTGGCGGGCTCGGCACAGATGGGTGGAGCCGTTGTTTTATGCGGCACTGCTGCAATGAGAACGGGAGTCGGCTACACAAAAGTAATAACTGCGGCTGAAAACAGAGATTTGCTGCTTTCCACAATTCCCGAGGTTTTGTTTTATCCGGCGGAGCACGGGGAAATCCCCGTAGAAGAACTTTCAGACTGTAACGCCGTTGCTGTGGGACCGGGAATGGGAACCGATGAAAGTGCACAGAAGCAGGTGGAGACACTTTTGGATAAAGAAGCAGATACCTCCCTGATTCTGGATGCCGATGCCATTAATATTTTGTCAAAACGGGATGATTTAAAGGAAAAACTAAAGCTGTATGCCAAAAAGGCAGGGGAAAAGGGGCATAAGGTCATATTGACGCCCCATCAAAAGGAATTTTCCAGATTATCAGGGATTTCCATGGATGCCAAAGCGTCAGAATGGCATGAAAAAGCGTTGGAAACAGCGGCAGACTTTGGGAGTATCCTTGTATTAAAAGATGCGGCTACCAGAATTTATACCCCTGAGGGCATTGTTTATGTCAATACCACGGGAAATCCCGGCATGTCAACTGCCGGCAGCGGAGATGTGCTTACGGGCATTATCTGCGGGCTTGCAGCACAGATGAAAGACGGAGTAATGGCGGCTGTTTTAGGCGTTTACATTCACGGCCTGTGCGGGGATTATGGTGCTAAGAAGGGAAATCCTCATTCCCTGACAGCCATGGATATGGCGGAAAATTTAAAATATGTGCTGAAATGAGAGATAATTACGGAAAATTTCAAAGATAGAGTATACAACCGTAAAAATGGGCAATACTGTTTGCAAATGTTGAAAGGGGTTGTATGAATTTGAAAAGAGGAGATGTCTATTATGCTGATTTAAGGCCGGTTGTGGGCTCAGAACAGGGAGGAATCAGGCCGGTTGTCATTGTACAGAACGATGTGGGAAACCGCCATAGTCCCACAATTATTGTAGCAGCGGTTACTTCCAGGTTAAATAAGGCTAAACTGCCTACCCATATTGAACTTTCGGCGGATAAATACCATATGGTCAAGGATTCCGTGATTTTACTGGAACAGCTGAGAACCATTGATAAATCCAGATTAAAGGATAAAATCTGCCATTTGGACGGAGATGTAATGGGCCGGATCAACCAGGGGCTGAAAATCAGTCTGGAGCTTCATACATAAGAGCTTTTGTTGACGAATGTTGTACAAAATGATATATTCTAATTCATGACAATAGAAAGTTTATACGGTATATTTTTTATTGTTTGAGATTTTTAGAAGGAGAATTATAAAATGGACGATGCCTTGTGGACTGTCAGTATTGTTTCGTTTTTTGTCCTGCTGGCAGTTGAGGTTATTTATTACGGATTTGGTTCGGCGATTCAAAACCTGAATCTGTCCCAGATCAGGGAAGCGGCAGAGCAGGCTGACAGCCGGAAAAGCAAACAGGTCCTTCAGCTTGCGGAAAATCCTGAGAAGTATGTCAATACAGTGCAGGTACTCATTACCTGTATCCAGCTGATTATCGGCGGATATTTTATCAGAGTGTTCCAAAGTGTCATAGACAGTCCCATAAGAAGCCTGTTGGGAAAATATGAAACGGCTGCAAATATGGTCAGCCTGTTAGTTAGCGGCTTTATTATGCTTTTGGTCATTCTTACATTCGGAGTTACGGTACCCAAAAAGCTTGGGGCAAAATATGCAAAAGGCTGGGTGTATATATTTATCAGGCCCATTGTGCTGGTCAACACCCTGTTGACACCTATAACAGGTTTTACAAATATTGTGTCATCCCTGATTATCAGGATATTTGGCATCAGGCCGGATGAAGGCGAGGGAGATGTGACGGAGGAAGAAATCCTCTCCATGGTAAATGAAGGTCATGAGCAGGGAGTTTTGCGGGCTTCCGAAGCAGAGATGATTTCCAATATTTTTGATTTTTCCGATAAGGAAGCAAAGGATATCATGACACATCGTTCCAATATTGTAGGGATTGATGGGAATATGACCCTGAAGGAAGCGGTTGGATTTATGCTTTCGGAGGAAAACAGCAGGTATCCGGTATACATAGACAATTTTGACCATATTATCGGTATCATCCATTTAAAAGATGCCTGCCGCAGGCTGGAAAACGACAAAGACAGCGCTAAGCCCATTAAAAATATCCGAAATTTGATCAGGGAGGCTGATTTTATTCCGGAGACAAGGAAAATTGATATTCTTTTCAAAAAAATGCAGTCCATTAAGACGCACGTGGTAATCGTAATCGATGAATACGGACAGACCTCGGGGCTGCTTACCATGGAAGATATTCTGGAAGAAATCGTAGGGAATATTTTCGATGAATATGACGATGAAGAAAAGTTTATTGAACAGACGGGGGAAGACTGTTATGAGATTGACGGCCTGACACCCTTAGACGAGCTTGGGGAAGAACTGGATATTGATTTTTCAGAGGAAGATTATGAGACCTTAAACGGGCTTATGATTTCCCGTCTGGAAAGAATCCCCGAAGATAACGAGGAGTTTGACATGGATTACGACGGTTATAACTTTAAGGTTCTGACTGTTGAAAATAAAACCATTAAAAGGGTTCTTGTTTCCAAGAATCCCATGAAACAAGAAGGAGAAAACTGATTATGTCTGGACATTCAAAATTTGCAAACATTAAGCACAAAAAAGAAAAAAATGATGCTGCAAAAGGAAAAATCTTTACCATTATCGGAAGAGAGATTGCTGTTGCCGTTAAGGAAGGCGGCGCTGACCCTGCCAACAACTTTAAACTGGCACAGGTTATTGCCAAGGCAAAAGCCAACAATATGCCTAATGATACCATCGAAAGAGGCATTAAAAAAGCTTCCGGGGAAGACGGGGCAGTTAATTATGAGCATATTACCTATGAAGGCTATGGACCTAACGGCATTGCCATTATTGTAGAAACCCTGACTGATAATAAAAACCGTACAGCGGCGGATGTAAGAAGCGCGTTTACCAAAGGCGGCGGAAGCATTGGCACGCCGGGATGCGTATCCTTTATGTTTGATGAAAAAGGACAAATCATTATTGATAAAGAAGAATGTGACATGGATGCCGATGACCTGATGATGATGGCGTTAGATGCCGGTGCAGAGGATTTTTCCGAAGAGGAGGACAGCTTTGAGGTAATTACGGCACCGGAGGATTTTCAGGCTGTGTATGATGCGCTGACAGCAGAAAAGATTGCTTTTGCATCTGCAGAGGTTACCATGATTCCCCAAAATTATGTGGAACTGACCGATGAAAATGCCATTAAGCAGTTAAATAAAACCCTTGATCTGTTAGATGAAAATGATGACGTTCAGGCGGTATATCATAACTGGGACGAATAGGATATGGAGAAAATTGCGGATATGATGGATAGGATTGCGGATTTATTTGCATATGAGGAAATGGGAATTCGCAGGTTCTCAAGGAAGACCTATGCCCCTTCTTTTGAAAAATTCCAGGAAATTGCGGCAGAATTTGACACAGAATTGAACAGAAGGTATGAGGCTTTTTTGGAGGAAAACGGAGAAGAGGGAGAAATCGGTCTGTTTTGTGATGAAATCGCCGAAATGTTTGTGAAATATATCAAAGAAGATGAGGATGTGAAATTATCCAGGGGGAAACAGGAAGAGAAGCAGCAAAATCACAATTTGTTTATGGTTTCTTATGTGTTTCCGCACATTCTGGAAATGAGAAATCCCTATTATAAAGAACTGGCGCAGTCCATAGAAAAAGCATGGGGAGCGTCCTTCAAAAACAGTAAAATAGAAGCGGGAACCTTTGAAACCGTTGCAGGAGGTTTTCAACGGAAGTTTCTGGGGTTCAGTCTGTAAAGGAGAAAAAATGAATCAGAATTACAATATTGAGACAAACTGTGTACAAGCCGGCTATACGCCAAAGAACGGGGAGGCGAGAGTGCTTCCCATTTACCAGAGTACAACCTTCAAATATGAATCCACCGAACAGATGGGAAGATTGTTTGACTTGGAGGAAAGCGGTTATTTTTATACAAGGCTGC